>JAEEKO010000001.1 GCA_016282415.1 Caryophanales bacterium
AACCTTACCAAAGTTAGAAAAGAAAGTGGGAGTTAGATTTCCATATTCACCATATATTACCGAAAAGATTATGCGTTTCATCGTTGAAATGACTGATGAATATAAACGTGTTTATGAAATTGCTAGCCGTTACCCTGATATTTGTTTAACAATTGTTTCCAATATTTTAACAATTGCATTATATGAGAATAAAACTGAAGTAAATATGGGACATATTTATCGTGCAATTAGAGATACTAAAAATATTTATGAAGATTCTAAACAAAAAGAACTAGTTCGTTTTAAAGAAGAATTTATAGATATTATTAAAGAAGAAGGATTTATGTAATAAAAAACTAGTCATTTGACTAGTTTTTTAATAATAATTCTTAGGAGTTAGTTTTGCAGTGATTTCAAATTCATCTTTTGGATTGCTATTTGTAATATTAAACGCAATATTGTTTTTGCTTAATAATTCTAAAAATTTTGCAAAATCGAAGTAGAATGTACCTTCTTTATAATATGGTAATACGTATTCTATTTGCTCATATGAATTTCCATCTTCAGCAACTCCCACTATTTGATCTTTATTCTTAATAATAAAATCTTCAATACTTATTCCGTTCTCAATTAATAAATCGCCATAGTAGATTAAATATATTTTGGCTTCGATAGAATCCTTGGCAAACAGTTTTTTAATATAATAATTTGCAAAATCAGAGGTTTTCTTATCAATGTCTTCGACGAATTCATATGATTGCATATCAAAAACAATTGAACCTTTAATTGGATGAGAACGATATAATTCTTTTACTGAAATTAAATAGCACTTTAATGATTTTTCTTCTATGATTTGTTTTTTTAATTCCTTATCCATTATAATCCCTCCAAAATATGTTCTTTATTATATAATAAAAGACTAGTAAATTCTAGTCTTATTATCATCTTTCAGAGATCTTTTTAAATACTACACATATTATAAATGCTCCAAGAGCAATTCCTAATAAAATTAGGACTTCAGTTGATAAATAATGATTTAAAAAGTTATAACATGAAACAACAATGTTTCTAAAAAAATCATAAATACTTTGAAAAAATTCTTTAAATTCGTTCATTTTTATTCCTCTTTCTATTATCATTATAATTTAAACCAAATAGGGAGTAAATAAAATTATTAATAGGGATGTAAAGTATTGCTTGATTTTTAAGTGATTATTTGATATTCTATTAATGCGTATGGCGGAATTGGTGAAGTGGTTAACACGCCGGATTGTGGCTCCGGTATGCGTGGGTTCGATCCCCACATTTCGCCCCATTTTAAATAGTGACGTCTCGTTACGAGGCGTGTAAAAGGCTCTGTTCTAATGAATAGGACTTTTTTATTGCAAACAATTGTGAATTCTTCGAGTATGAATCCAAAAATACATATATTTTGAATTTAAATGATGGTTCTGCTAGTATTATTATTGGACAATTAGAAGATACTGAACCACCTTCATTAAAAAATCTTAGTTTTATAGCTGTAAAAAAATAAAAAAAGAACTAATTAATAATTCGTTCTTTTTTGTTTTAATTGCATAACTTGTTCTTCAAAATAAGAATGATTATCTTCGAAGAATTCTTTAAGTTGTTCTCTAAGACTTTCAAGTTGAATATATTTTACTGCATCTTTGGGTTTGATTTGGTGTTTTTCTACAAGGTGACATAACATTTCGTAATAGATATCAGCATAAGTATATTCTTCATCGCCTATATTAAATACTTTATCATACTTGTTTTTATACGTTCTACTTAATTTAGTACCTGGTAGTTTAAAAGTATCGGTAAAAAATTTAATATATTTTTTGTCAAAATCCTTTTCCTTAATAATTATTTCTGGTAATGGAATTCTTTCAGGATATAATTCACTACTTTTAGAAGACGATACAACATCGTAGAATCCAAAACCATATTGATCAATAATTTCGTCTGGAATTTCGCATATTTCGATTGTTGCTGCCCATAGTCTAGGTTTATAATACTCAGCATGATCATCAAACATAAAGAAATGTTTATAACCAATATCATCTTCATATTTAAAATTATTATCACCAGCAGCTGAGTTATATGGACTATAATCCTCATTATTAATTAAGCAAAATATTTCGAGACTTTTTAAACATCGATAAGCTAACATATTATACCTACTTTTTTGGTTTTAATTTAGGTACTAATGGTTCATCCATAATACTATTAACTATTTTTATATCTTGTAATTCATGATTATATGATTCTTTTATTTCATTATCTTTAATAGGTTTAGTTTGTTCAAGACATTCTTCTACTATTTTTGTTTGTTCTATTAATTTAGCAATATCTTTACTGATGTCAAAAATCTCACATTTTACATTAATATTAGTACATTTTTTAGATTTAATTTCTTTAATATCTAGTTTATCTTTATATAACTCATCATTAAATTTATGAAATAGGTGCTTATCTTTAACAATTTTAATATAGTTATATAAAAATCCACATTCAGCGCCAATGATAAATTGGGCAATAATACCATTAAATAAGCTTGTTTCGATACCAGCACCAATTAAAGGAGCATTAAACACTAAGAATGTAAGAAAGGCAGTGTACAATGAATTAACTACTAATTTATCAAATAGAAAGTGACGATCAAAAAGATCACCAAATTCTCTTATTAAAAAATATCTTTTTGTGGCATTATCTAAATCATATAATCTTCTACTGATTTTCATTTTTAATTCTTCGTAATTCTCGTTGGTTTTTTTGATTGTTGGTTCTTCATCTTCATTGTTGAATAATCTTAAGTCTATTGCTAGATTACGGTTTTCTAGTTCTTCTATTAAAATTTCATTACGAATTAGTTTTTCATCAAGTTCTTTGTTATTATTAATGCCAGTGACTTCTTTGATTTTTTTATTATAAATATGATTAATAATCGAATTAACAATTACGCTTCCAGCAATACTAGATGTAATAATAATTTGGGACATTAAACCATTAGTAAGGATAGGTGCTAATAAACCAGCATGAGCTAGGATACAAAAAGTAATTCCTTCAATAAAATAAAATGCTAAAGCGTAGGAAAATGTTCGCTTTTCGCGGTCTTTAAAACAATTAGTTTTTAAAGCCATTTTTTTGTTATAAGCATTATTGATTCTTTCATTGTTATTAGCTTTTGTATTATTTAATAAAACGGCAATTTTTTGATCATTTTTCATTATTTCATCCCCCAAAGTGTTTTTTAGTATAACATAAAAAATTAAAAATTAAAATATTATTTAAATTTTTTAGTATTTCTTTGATAAAAAGTTAATTTCTTAACATCTTTTTCTTTAATCGGTTTATCTAATAATATGCGTGGTAATTCTTTATTATCCGGTTTATCTTTAAGAATATCCTTTTTAATCATACTTTCACTTCCAATTAAGTATTATACAATAATAAATTTATGTGGTAAAATGTTTTTGGTGGTTATATGCAAGGTTTATTATTAGTGTTGTTAGCATTTTATGGATTTGTTATTGCGGTAATTGTGTTATTTATTGCTATCATGCTAGTTTATAATACGAAAGTACAAGATGACTTTATTGATCAAAGTCATAAAATAAAAGATAAAGTTAAACATCCGTTTGAAAAGAAAAAAGAAAAAGTGTTTAAATGTCCTAAATGTGAACAAGTAATTGATAAGAATGATTTATATTGTCGTTACTGTGGTAAAAAAATTACAAAAGAAAAAGCTTAATTATAATAAGCTTTCATCAAAGCCAATCTTTTCTTTAATAAGATAGATTGGTCTTTTTTTGACTTCAATATATGTTCTTCCTAAATATTCTCCTAAAATACCAATGGTTATTAATTGAATACCACCTAATAGAAGAATAACACATAGGATTGATGCATATCCAGGAACATCTTTTCCAACAATAAGCGTTTTAATTAATAAAATAATGAAATAAATAAAACTACTTATTGAAGATAGTATTCCGAAGAAAGTTGCAATCTTTAACGGTTTAATACTAAAACCAATAATTCCAGTAAAAGCATATTTAATGTTTTCTTTAAAGTTGAATTTGGATTTGCCACTATAACGTTTTAAAACATCATATTCCATATAACAAGTATTAAACCCAATCCATGAGAATAATCCTTTAGAGAAGCGATTAACTTCACTCATTTCTAAAATGGCATTTTTAACTAAACCATTAAACATACGAAAATCACTAGCACCATTAATAAAGTCAACATCACTAATAATATTCATTAATTTATAAAAGATTTTTTTTAAGAATTTGTTAAGAAAGAATTCTTTTCTTTTTTTATTAACCATTACTACTTGATCAAATTCGTTTTTATCTAATTCTTTAATCATTTTAATTAGATATTTAGGATCTTGTTGTAAATCTCCATCAATAATACAAGTATATTCACCTTTACTATACTTTAATCCAGCATAGATGGCAGCTTCTTTTTTAAAGTTTTTAGAAAAACTAATAATTTTAATATCTTTTAATTTTTTTAATTCGTTTAAAGTATCATCAGTTGAACCATCATCAATAAAAATAATTTCGTGGTTAATATCTTTTAATACATCTTGTAATTTTTCATTTAATTTATTAACGTTTCCTGCTTCATTCTTACAGGGTACTATTACACTTAATTTCATATTATCCCTCTTTTTTATTATAGCATTTATTTAGGATTAATGCAGTAGTACTTAAGATAATACCACTAATACTTAAAACTAGTCCAGTATTGAATCCTTCGGATACATAGTTAATACTGATGGTATGTTTTCCTTCTTTGATATCAACTCCAACAAAAGCATCTAACACTTTATAATATGGAACCTTTTTACCATCAACTTTAATAATAAAGCCCTTTTCATATGGTAATGATAAGAATAGTGTTTCATCGTTTTTTACATCAACCGTACCATTGATTAAGCTATCACCTTTAGTTAATTCTAATTTATGCTCATTCATGGTTTTAATAGCATGATTAGTATTTCTAATATCAATTAAATGCATTTGTAATAATTCAATTTTTTGGTTGGCTTTATGTTTAACTTCAATTTCAACCAAATCATTTTTTGCAAGAGGATATAAGTATATATCACCAATTGCTTTACCGTTAACCTTAACATTAATCACACCACGATATTCTTTATGAGCAGTAAATAATGTGTTTTCATTAACCATAAATTTAAGCTTGATATAAGCTTCTTTTTTAGAATCTATTAATTTAAATCTATTATTTACTATTTCAACATTTTCTAATTCTGTACTACTTTTTTGATAATCAATATCGTGATAGTAAACATTGTTTTCACCAATCATGGTATTAATAATATCCGATATTTTATAAGCTTTTAAATCATCTTTATTAAGTTTTAAATCTTTAATCTTATTAGATACTAGATATCCATAGCTTGATTCGTAGGTAGTATCATATATCTTTTTACCTTGATATGAATCAATTGCTTGGTAGTAGTTAGTTGTACCAACTAAATATTTAATATTAAGTAATTCAAGAATTAATGGATCATAGTAATTAATTTTGGTATTACAATGTGAATTAACGTTGAATTCAACAATATATTCCGCAAAATCCACATAGTTTTGATTACGGATACTATTGAAGTAATTAACGCCATTATAATTGTATACTAAACCATCATTACTAGTTTGAGGAACGGTTAATTCCATACGATAATTTTCTTTATTCGGAACTTTATCAATGACTTCAATTAAAGAATCGGTATAACGATTAATTGTTGTAAGATTCTTCGGCGATACATTATGACGGATGGTTAATAAACCATTTACACAAAGTTCAATAACAATTAACATTAAAACATAGTAATTAAATTTCTTTTTGTTAATGAATAAGAAATAACTAAATAGTAGTAGGATGGAAATAACTCCAACTATTATATTAATGATGATTTGGGAGTGATTGTTAATATCCATGATTCTAATAACAAAGGAACTAATAAAGATTACAATTGTTAAAATCATTAAATAAGCATAATTGTTATCTTTAGTTTTAATGTGTTCTTTATTTAAATAATTATCATATGCAACATAGATTAAAAAGAATGAGAAGTTAAATGCATAACGACTATTAAACCATACTGGTCTTTGGAATAATTGCCATGCATAGTCAAAAAATCTAAAGGCAAACGATAAGAAAAAGATCATAAAGAAAATAAATGTAGATACCTTATATTTAAATGAATATTTTGGATTAAAAATAATTAATACAAATAACACAAAGATATATAATGATGAATAAATAATCATAGGGCCAGCATTATTTTGGTCACCATGATAATAAGTGCCAGGGCATAGTTTATAGAAAAACAACTTAATATTATTGTTAATTCCATCATAGCGAGTAAAGTCATGACGTTTATAACCACTAGCTTTCCCCATTAATAATCCAAAGAATGCTGGTAATAACACAACTGAACTAATTAATCCGGATAATAGAGAATAAATAATAAAATTAATTATGGCTTTTTTTCTTTTTTCTTTTTCACAATTTATAATTAAATAAATAAAGAATAGGGTAGTCATAATTGCAATCATATAAGCAATATAGAAATTTGTAATTAAGGTCAGTGTTAAAAATATAAGATATAAAAGGGGTTTATTTTCATTTACTAAACGTTTTAAACCGAGAATGACTAGTGGTAGAAGAATAATTCCATCAAACCACATGATATTATAATAGTAAGTTACCATAAATCCCGACATACTATAGATAATTCCAAATAATAAAGAGGCCTTATTATAATTCTTGTAATTTAGAAGAATTGACATAGTAACACTTGCTAATCCTAATTTTAATAGGATGACAATCATATAAAAAATATCGAAGTTCTTAATGCTACTAAATAAGAATAATATATTGAATGGACTTAATAAATAATAAGCAGCAGTAGCATAATAATTAAATCCTAATCCAACTTTTAAACTATAGAAATTAAAATCCTTTAAGTTAAGTAAAAAACCAGTGTATTGATAGTATGAGTCATACATACGAATGGGATGTGTTCCAAACGGTGCAATTCTATTTATCGCAAAAATTAATGTAATTATAGTCACTGGAATTATAAATGCTAATATATAATGAATCACTTTTTTCATATTGTTACCCTCTATGAATTATCTTAACAAAATAATAATTTAGTGTCTAGATAAAATGTCTTGATTTTATAATAATAGTTTGGTAATATTTTATTATAGAGGTGTTAGGATATGGAACGTAAGAGTACAGTGTTTTTAACTGTTATTGCTGTCTTAACTTTATTAATTGCGGTAGTTGGCGCAACATTTGCATACTTCACTGTAACTATTAGTGGTAATGAAAATGCAACTTCAACTATTATTAGAACCGCTAATATTAAAATCACTTATACAAGTGGAGATAATATATATATCGAAAATGCTGAACCAGGAAGTACTGGTACGTTAACTTTCTCAGTTGAGAACGAAGGTGACCGTGCTTTAGATTACTATGTTAAATGGACTGATGTAGTTAATACATTTGCTGAAGGTACTCATCCAGAAGAATTAGTTTATTCAGTAACTGTAACTGATGGTTCTAGTAATTCATTATATACTTTAAGTAATACGATTGCTCCATCAACTGATGGTTATATCAATATTAATTCTAACGATCCTATAACCATTGCACCTGGTGTAACTCATAATTATTCAATTACATTATCATTCTATGAAATGAATTCAGCACAAAACTATAATCAAGGCAGAACATTCAGTGCTGAAGCTGATATTGAGTTAGCTGCAAACCAATATTTCTCAACTGATGCTGTATACTCTGGTGTATAATAATGAATAAAACCCATTTGACTGGGTTTTTTATTTTGGGTTAAACACTGAAAACAATTGACAATTCAATAATATTTAGATAAAATGAGAATGCAGTGAAAACTGTGTGCCTTATGGGTCTATAGCCAAGTGGTAAGGCGTGGGACTGCAACTCCCTGATCGTTGGTTCAAATCCGACTAGGCCCTCCATATAAAAAATAAACTCGAACTTATTTGTTCGAGTTTTTTATTGACTGGTATTTTTAGGAATAACCAGTTTTTTAATTATTTCTTCTTCATCTAATTCTTTGACCTGTTGATTAGGATAACCAATATTTATGATGTATGATATGTTCTTGGATGCAACCAAAATGGTGTTTTTAACATAACAATCATATATAGGATAGTCAGTATCAGATGCATCGTTAATAACAGCGCAAATTATATTATCATATTTTAAATTAGTAAGGTGATCAGTATGCTTTAAATAATATTCTTTTATTTGTTCTAATTCAGGATTATCAATTAATTTAACGTTGATAGATAGTTCTTCTGCGTCTTCTATTCCCCAAGTTTCAACTCTGCTATATTGGGATGAGATGAGATAGACTATAGATTTACCTTTAATAATATTTCTTTTTACCAATTTTTCGGTGAAAACAGCTGCAAATGGATAAAGATCTGAATATGGATCCCAATCTCCACCAGCAATAATCGCAAATGAATCGTCCTGTGCTCTTAAAGTAACATCTCCATAAAAATCACACATATTTTCCCTCCTCAAGAAAATTGCTTTTCTTAATTGCATTATATAAAACTATTAGGTATAATAAAAATACATATTTGTTATGAACTTCATAACCGGAGGTTATTATGAATGTTGATTATGAATTATATAAAATCTTTTATCAGGTTGCTAATAGTGGTAATATCACTCATGCTAGTCAGAAATTAAATATTTCTCAACCAGCCATCAGTAAGGCAATAAAGAATCTAGAATCACAACTTGGTGGCGAGTTATTCGTAAGAACTCAAAAGGGAGTTGTTCTTACTGAAGAAGGTAGAGTATTTTACAATCATATTAAGAGTGCTATTGATAACATTACTAATGCGGAAAATGAGTTTTCAAATCTAATAAATTTAAATACAGGATCAATAAGAATTGGTGTTAGTACCACTATTACAGAAAAGTATTTACTACCTTATTTAAAAAAGTTCCATGAATTATATCCAAATATTACAATTCATATGTATACGGATATCAGCAATGAATTACTTGATAAATTAAAGAAAGGTGATATTGATTTAGCAATCGTTCATGTTATTGATAAAGATTATGGTCATGATATTGAAATAAATAAAATTAAAAAAATTCATAGTTGTTTTGTAGTCAATGAATCTTATCAAGAATTAATTGATCAACCGGTATCAATTAAAACATTAAGTGATTATCCAATAATTCTTCAAACAAATGGTTCTAACAGTAGGGATTTCATTAAGAAAATAGAATTTGATTATGGTGTTGCTTTTAATAATAATATTGAATCTTCAAGTTATACTCTTATTTCTGAATTTGCTAAGATGGGATTAGGGGTAGGAATAAGTACTAAAGAATATATTAAAGATGATTTAAAAAATAAAATGTTATTTGAAATTCAATTACAAGAGAAGTTACCAGATCGCTTTATTGCAATTGCGACTTTAAAAAATCAAACAACTAGTTTTAGTGCTAAAAAACTTATTGAGATTATTAAAGAATAAAAAACTCGAATATAAATTCGAGTTTTTATTTAATTAGTTTTAATAATTGCTGATTTATGTTTTAAAAAAAATATTTAAATAAGACTTACAAATGTAAGTCTTTTAATTTACTTTTAAATTATATTCATGATATAATGTATAAGAAAAATAGGGTGATAGTGTGATAACAAGAGATGAGATTAATAAGTTAGATGGATATTTTCGTGCTAGTTGTTATTTAACTGTAGCACAATTATATTTGTTAGATAATCCATTATTATTAAGACCACTAAAAAAAGAAGATATTAAACGTAAGATTGTAGGTCATTTTGGAACTACTCCTGGTCAAAATTTTATTTATACCCATTTAAATCGTATTATCAAAAATAATAATGTGGAAATGATTTATTTATCAGGACCAGGTCATGGTGGTAATGCCATGGTAAGCCAAACTTATTTAGAAGGTACATATTCTAAATTTTATCCAGAAGTATCTGAAGATTTAAAAGGATTACAAAAATTATGTAAACAATTTAGTTTCCCTAAGGGAATTAGTTCTCATGTTGCTCCAGAAACTCCGGGTTCCATTAATGAGGGTGGAGAATTAGGTTATAGTTTAGCTCACGCTTATGGTGCAGTACTTGATAATCCTAATTTAATCGCAGCTTGTGTTGTGGGTGATGGCGAGGCTGAAACGGGGCCGCTTGCAACTAGCTGGCATTTAAATAAATTTTTAAATCCTAAAACTGATGGTTGTGTGTTGCCAATCTTACACTTAAATGGTTATAAGATTGCTAATCCAACAATCTTAGCGCGCATTGGTAATGATGAATTAATTAAATTATTTGAAGGTTATGGTTATCATCCATATATTGTAACGGGTAATAGTGATTATGAAATGCATGAAAATATGGCTAATACATTAGATTTAGTAATCACAGAAATTAAAAAAATCCAAGAAAAATCTCGTAATGATGGAATTACAGCTCGTCCAATCTGGCCGATGATTATTTTAAAAAGTAAAAAGGGTTGGAATGGTCCTAAAGAAGTTGAAGGTAGTTTTAAATCACATCAAGTTCCATTTACCATTACAACTGATGAAGATGTTAAGAAGTTAGAATCATGGTTATTAAGTTATAATCCTCATGAGTTATTTACTAATGAAGGTAAGTTAATTCCAGAATTAAAAGAATTGGTACCACCAGCTGAATTATGTATGGGTAATAGTAAGTATGCTAATGGTGGTGAGTTATTAAAAAAATTAAAAACTCCTAATTGGGAAAACTATGGTGTTGACAGCAATCATGGCGAAACCCAAGTAGAAGATATGCGTATTTTAGGTTCTTATATTCGTGATGTGGTTAAGGATAACCCAGATAATTTTAGAATATTCGGACCAGACGAAGCATTATCTAATCGTTTAAATAACGTTTTTGATGTTACTAATCGTACTTTTATGGCTAAGCAAAATAGTAACGATGAATTCTTAAGTCCTTATGGACGAGTATTTGATTCATTCTTAAGTGAACATGTTTGTGAAGGTCTATTAGAAGGTTATTTATTAACAGGTCGTCATGGATTTATTCATAGTTATGAAGCTTTCATCCGTATTGTTGATTCAATGGCAAGTCAACATGCTAAATGGATTAAATTTTGTAATGATATTGAATGGCGTAAACCAATAGCTAGTTTAAATTACATTTTAACTAGTCATTGTTGGCAACAAGATCATAATGGTTTTACACATCAAGATCCAGGGTTCTTAAATCATATGGTTACAAAGAAGAGTGATACGGTTCGCATGTATTTACCGTGTGATGTTAATACCTTATTATCTTGTGTTGATCATTCATTAAATACTATGAATTATATTAATGTTATTGTTGCTAGTAAGCATTTAAGACCAGTATGGTTAAATGTTGAAGAAGCTAAAGAACATTGCACTAAAGGTATTGGGGTATTTGATTTTGTATCAAATGATAAAGGTAATCCTGATGTTATATTAACTTGTTGTGGTGATACACCAACGCTTGAAGTAGTTAGTGCTTCAAAATTACTTCACAAGTATTTACCAAATTTAAAAGTTAGAGTTGTTAACGTTGTTGATTTAATGAAACTAGAAGGTAATAATTACCATCCTCATGGTTTAACTGATGAAGATTATGATGCATTATTTACCGTTGATAAACCAATTGTCTTTGCATTCCATGGTTATCCACATTTAATTCATCAACTTACTTATAATCGTCATAACCAAAATCTTCATGTTCGTGGTTACATTGAAGAAGGTGCAATTACCACTCCATTTGATATGCGTGTTTTAAATCATATTGATCGTTATCATTTAGTATTGGATGTAATTAAGTATTTAGAATTAAATGATAAAGATGCTTTAGAACTTAAAAATTATGCTAATAAGATGTTAATTAAACATAATGAGTATATTAAGGAATATGGTGTTGATATGCCAGAAGTTACTGATATTAAGCAAATTTAATGTTTGGTTAATAATATTACATTGATTATTTAATTATTGAAGAACAATAAGTTATTTATTGTTCCTTTTTATTATTAAAAATTCAATTTTCCTCTTTTGACGAAACAATAATTAATTACTATATTCATGATTGGTGATTAAATGTTAACATCGGAACAAGAAGCAATTGTTAAAACTAATGCTAAATATGCCCTGGTAATTGCTGGAGCAGGTTGTGGTAAAACTTATACCATTATTAAAAGAGTAGAGTACTTAATTGATCGTGGGGTTAATCCTAATCAAATATTAATTATTTCTTTTACCAACAATACGGTTAATGATTTAAGTGAAAAGATTAATAATGTTAAAATAATGACTTTTCATAAACTAGCAATGCAGGTATTAAAAAAAGATATTAAACAATTAATCACTGACTATGATTTAAATTACTATATTAAAGAATTTTTTAATTATAATTTATCGAAGAAATTAAAATCATATTTAAATTTTTATCTTGATTATGATAATAATAATTTAGAATATTTTTATAAAAGAATTGCTAGTTTAATCAATATATATAAAGCTAATGATGGTAATGTCATAAAATTAGGAATTATTTATTTAAAAATATATTTAAATAAGCAAGAACGTTATTTTTTAACTTTGTTTTATGCTTTTTTAATTTTTTATCAAGAAGAATTAAAAAGTTATGGTGCTTTTGATTTTAATGATTTAATTATTGCTGCTAGCAAGAGTAATAATAAAGTTAGCTTTGATTATGTAATTGTTGATGAATTTCAAGACACGTCATTAATTCGGATGAAATTATTAAATAAAATTGTTAAAGATAATAATGCTTCATTAATGGGAGTTGGGGATGATTATCAATCAATCTATCAGTTTTCAGGGAGCAATTTAAGTCTTTTTATAAACTTAAAAAACTTCTATCCCAAACTAAAAACTTATTATTTAACAACTACCTTTCGTAATTCAAAGGAATTAGTTAATGTCATGGGTTTGTTTATTATGAAAAACCCTTTGCAATTACCAAAAAGGATGAATGCGATTAAATCCTTAATTAAACCAATCAAGATTATTTATTACCATGATTTATATAAAACTATTAATCAGTTATTAATAAAATATTCTAATGTTATGATCTTAGGCCGTAACCAAAATGATAATTTGAATTTTAGTAATTTTTATACGGTTCATGCTAGTAAGGGTTTAGAAAGCGATAACGTTATTGTTATAAACAATCGGAATGATTATTTAGGGTTTCCAAATCAGATAATTAATGATAAAATAAGCACGAATTTAATTAATTTTAAAGAAATTAAATATGCTGAAGAGCGAAGATTGTTTTATGTGGCATTAACAAGAACTAAAAATTATGTATTTTTGTTAGTACGTCATGGAGAGGAATCAATTTTTATTAAAGAATTAATTAATGATTATTATCAAGATATTGAAATAATGGAGGAATAATTATGGTGGTTTTAATAACTGGTGGTGCTAAAGGAATTGGTCAAGGAATATCAACATTTTTATTAGAATCAGGACATACGGTTTATATCAATTACTTAACCAGTGATATTTCAGCGAAAGCACTGCAAAGTACATATCCGTCAGCAATTTTAACTATGGGTGATATTACGGATGAAGATTATGTTAAAAATATAATGAGTCAAATCAAAGCGGAGCAAGGACAGTTAGATTTATTAATTAATAACGCTTGTTATTGTTGTGATGATTTAATTAGTGAAAAAACTAAAGCAAGTTTTATTGAAGAATTGGATGTTAATTTGGTAGCGCCATTTGTGCTATCAAAATATTATAATGAAGTATTTAAAACTGGGATGATTATTAATATGCTTAGTACCGATGGGGTTGATACTTTTAATGAATATAATATTGGTTATGCTGCTTCTAAGGCGGGGTTATTAAATTTAACTAACAGTTTAGCTTATAGTTTAAAGAATTTTAAAGTTTATGGTTTAATGCTAAACTATGTTAATACGGAATCAGTTTTAGAAATGAATCCAAATTTTTTAAATAATGAATTAAACCGTATTGGTCAAAAAGAATTAATTGAGAAGCAAACGGTAATCAATCATTTAGAAAAATTAATACTTGGTAACTTAGAAAGCGGATATATTGAAAGGGTTGATAATAATGAATAAAGACTTATTAACTATTGAAAATTCTTTAAGTAATGAATTTAATAAAATTGATGAGATTTGTTTAATTAATAGTAAAAAAGTATTAGATGCTTTTCATGATGCGGGAGTTTGTGAAGGGGCATTTAATGGAACTACCGGTTATGGTTATAATGATTTAGGACGAGAAATTATTGAGAATGTTTATGCTAAATATTTTAAAGCGGAAAAAGCCTTAGTTCGAAATCAATTTATTTCTGGAACTCATGCTTTAACTAAGACTTTATTTGGATTATTAAGACCTCATGATTTATTATTATCAATTAGTGGAACACCATATGATACCTTACATGAAGTTATTGGAATTAATGATAATCCTTCTTCATTAAAAAGTTTCTTGGTTGATTATGATGAAATAGCACTAGTAAATAATGATTTTGATGATGGACGAATTGTTAATTATTTAAAAGAACACCAAGTTAAATTAATTGAAATTCAAAGAAGTTGTGGTTATTCAACCCGTGAGAGTATTACGATTGATAAAGTTGAACGTATAATTAAAAAGATTAAAGAAGTATCACCTGATACTTTAGTAATGGTTGATAATTGCTATTGTGAAATGGTTAGTGATAAAGAACCAATTGAAGTTGGTGCAGATATCTGTGTTGGATCATTAATTAAGAATCTAGGTGCCGGTATTTGTTCTAACGGGGCTTATGTCGTTGGTAAAGCTAGCTGCATTGATTTGATTGCGGAAAGCTTAAATAGTCCAGGTGAAGGTTATGATGTTGGACCAAGTCTTGGTGCTAATAAAAGTATTTTAGAAGGATTTTATATGGCACCAATGGTAGTAAAAAATGCTTTAAAAGTGGGAACTTTATTAAGTGCTGCATTTAAAAGCTTAGGTTATGATGCCACACCAGAATATGAATATCGTGCAGACATTGTTACTAAGATTACTTTAAATGATCCTGATAAGGTAATTAGGTTTTGCGAAATTGTTCAAGCTAATTCCGCAGTCGATGCTAATGTTAAACCAATCCCATCACCAATGCCAGGTTATGAGGATTTAGTTGTTATGGCTAGTGGTTCATTTACACAAGGTAGTTCGATTGAAATATCTTGCGATGGTCCATTAAGAGAACCATATATTGTATACTTCCAAGGTAGTTTATCTTATGAATATGGTAAAATATGTATAAATGAATTGTATGAGGAGTTTAAAAATGATTAGTGAAGATTTTGATATTTCAGAATTAAAAAATACTAACTATGAAAAAGGCTTATTAAAAAGAATTAACAAATTATTTATTACCGATAATGAAATTGCTGCTTTAGAAAAGTATCATATTAATGTTAATGAGGTTAAAGACTTTAAAGAAATGCTGGCAATTCTTCGTCATTTATTAGACCAAGTTGAAGAAGATGATGATGAAACGTTAGATGAATTGAATTATTTATATGATACTTTTAGTGAACGAGATTATTATTTTAATACTAATAAGTAATTATCTAGTGATTTCATTTGGCGGGATTTTAAAAAAAGGTTGAAATATATCTTTTTTTTTATTATAATGGTTACAGAATAGGAAGAATAGAAGGGTAGAATATATATGAATAACAATGATTTTGAAACCTTAGGTATTGATAACAACCAAAATATAAATAATGAACCTAATGCAAATCCAGTAAATCCTAGCCAAGATTTAGAACAAACTGCAGAGAATATTATTAATCAAGTTAATCAAGAAATTAATAATACTCCAGTTAATCCTGAACCAGTTGCAGAACCTGTAGTTGAACCTGCTCCTACACCTGCAGCAGTAGAACCTGCACCTGTACCAGTTCAACCAGAACAACCAGCTGTTGCAGAACCTGCTCCTGCACCTGCAGAACCAGTTCCACAAGCTACAGTAGCAGCACAAGAACCAGTTGCTGATCCAAATGCGGTTCAAGAGGATTTAAGTAATATTTCTTATGATACAAAAGATAATTATAATGAGTTTGCAAATGAAAAACCTAAAAAGAAAGTATCGCTTTCATCAATAATTATCTTAATAGTTTTATTACTTGGTTTAGGTGGAGCTGTATATTACTCAGTATTCTATAAAGATATTTTTGGCTTAGGATTAGGAAATGGTGGTAGTAGTTCTGAACCTTTAGCTGCTAAAGAAGTTACTATCGAATTAGGAACAGAAATTCCAACTGATATAACTATTTATATGAATCGTGCTTTAAATGCAACAGAATACAAATTAATTACTAATAAAATTGATAATAATAAAGTTGGAGAATATAAATTTGATGTAATCTATAATGGTAATACTTATAGTGGTACGGCTAAAGTTACTGATACAGTTGCTCCAGTATTAACAACTAAAGAAGTTACTGCACAAAGTGCTAATGATGTAGTTGTTGGTGATTTTGTTGAAAACTGTGAAGACTTATCTGGATGTACTATTGATTTTGAAACACCATTAGATGCTGCTACATTTGCTGAAGAAGGTACATATACAATTGTTATTGTTGCTAAAGATGAATATGGTAACGAAGTTAAAACTAATGCTAACTTAGTTATTGATGCTTCTGCTACTGCTGTTGAAAAACTAACTTGTACTAAATCAGGAAGAAGTAACACTTATGCCGCATCAATCGTATATGAATATGAATTCACATTCGATGGAGATTCAAATTATGCATCAATCGTTGATAAAAGAACTTATACATTTGATACAACTGATGAGTTAGCTAAACATAAACAAGCTAATACTAATAATGATGGAACTTATGATGAAGCTGTTTTAACACATAAATCATCTAAATCATATACAGTTGAACAAGCTGCTAGTGATAATACATTAAGTAAGTTCCCTAAAGCTAAAGCTGATTTACAAAAATTCTTTGTAAATAACGGATTCACTTGTAAATAAGAAGTTTGATAAAACTTCTTTTTTTATGCATTAAAAAAAGCTTTATTATAAAGCTTTTTTATTGTTTAACTAATACTGCATGAACAACAAGTCTTGAATAATCATCGGCACATGTTGATAATGTCAATATTTTATCATCTTTATTTACTTCAGCAGTAAAGTTGATACTTGAACGATCACGTAACATTTTAATAAAGTTTTCAAATTCATCATCTTTAAAATTAATTTTTAAATAATCGGAAGTAGTTTTAATTTTATAAACACTAAATATTTCCCATTTATAATTTCCATATAATGTATTGAAAATAATATATTTATTTTCACTTTCATCATAATAACTCTTTTTGGCTAAATCGTTTAGGGTTCCAAACATTACTTTACTATAATAACGATTGTGACCATAAATAATATTGTTTTTATTCAATTCTTCTTTATTATTACGGTAATCCATAAATAACCAACCATTATAGTCTTTTTCACCATCAAAGTTATGGTCTAGATAATAGTCATTATCACTGGCTTGAACGATTGGGTAGTTAATGTTAGTGTTACTAACTTTTAACCATCCTACCGTTTTAGGATTAATACTTAATAAGGCATTAACCATATTACTGGTATTATTAACAATATCATTATTTTCAATAGTTTCATTCTTTTTAATTGATTTATTTATCTTTGATTGAATATTCAATACATTTTGCATCGACTTATAATTGTTATAGAAAATATAACTAAATACTAGTAATACAATTAATATTGATAAGATAGCACAACCTTTTAAGGTATTTAATACGATTTGTTTAAAAATATTATTTTTTAAGTATTCATCATTATATGCTAGATGTAATGATAATTTAGCTTTTTTAAATTTCTTATTAATCCTTTTTAATTGTTTTATCTTTTTATCATCTTTAATATTCTCATGAACATAAATGCTGATATTACGGAGATGTTTATTTTTTAAAGTTGTATATAGGAAATCTAAATCCAATTGATTAAAGGAACTAATATTAATTATTTTTAAATACTTATTAACATTTAAGAAGGTTTCAAAATCAATTTCATCACTACTATTAAGTGGTGATATTACATTTAAGGTATTCTTATAAAATATTTTTGTTGAAGTATTTAGTTCATTATTAGTCATTAAGTTTGATAAATAGAATATTTCATTACGACTGTTAACAACAATACCATATTTATCAAGTTCTAATAGTAAATAATAATAAATACTGTAGCAATCAACATATTCGATATTATTAGATTTAATTATGGATTTACAAACATGAACTTCTAAATCACAATCTTCTGCAATGTATAAATGATTTAATGATTTAATATCACTAGTTAAGTTAATAATAGTATTACATAAAGCATAATCTTTAATTTCAATAGTATGGATTTCCTTATCTTGAATTAACTCTTTAATAAAGCCTTTAACAATACGATTATTCTGAATAATGTATTCTTCAGTAAAGGTTAATTCATTACGGGATATAATATTTGTATTTAATAAGTCTTGTTTTTTATTAGATAAAGGCTTTTTATAATATGAAAAACTGATGCGATCTTTTTCTAATAAAACACGTATTTTATCCATACCTATCATCCTATTCTTAATCATTTTAACATATTTTTTTTAATAGTTAAAGAATGTAAAGTATCTTTTTTTAAATTGTTTATCATAAATTGGTGTGCTAGTATTAAAGTAGGTGATTATAATGAATGATAATCGTTTTAAAAACGGTAACGTTTGTAAAAATTGTGGTGCATCAATTCCTTATGGCAGTTTTGTTTGTAAAAATTGTAATAGTCCATTAAGATTGGAGCAAATT
>JAEEKO010000049.1 GCA_016282415.1 Caryophanales bacterium
AAAGATATGTTGACCGTACACCATTGAAGTTGTTGGATTTAATTCAAGAGGGTAACCTTGGTTTAATGAAAGCGGTTGAAAAATTTGATTATGATAAAGGATATAAATTTTCTACATACGCAACTTGGTGGATTAGACAAGCCATTACACGTGCATTAGCTGATCAAGCAAGAACTATTCGTGTTCCAGTTCATATGGTTGAAACTATCAATAAGATGGCTCGTATTCAACGTCAATTAACGCTTGAATTAAATCGTGAACCAAGTGAAGAAGAAATTGCTAAGAAGATGGGTATTTCTGTTGAAAAGGTTCGTGAAGTAGTTAAGATTAGTCAAGATCCAGTATCATTAGAAACACCAATTGGTGAAGAAGATGATTCACATTTAGGTGACTTTGTTACTGATAAATCAAATTTAACACCTGAAGAATATGCAACTAACGAAATCTTAAAAGAAGAAATAAAGAGTGTTTTATTAACACTACAAGAAAGGGAACAAGAAGTATTAGAGTTACGTTTTGGTTTAGTTGATGGAACTTGCCATACGCTTGAAGAAGTTGGAAAGAGATTTAATGTAACTCGTGAACGTATTAGACAAATTGAAGCTAAAGCATTACGTAAACTTCGTCATCCTTCACGTGCTAAACGTTTAAAAGATTTCTTAATTGATTAATATGAATAGTAATCGTTTATTACAAATATCGCTATTTATTGATCATAATGATGCCGTTATTGATGTTGGATGCGATCACGCTTTATTAGATATTTATTTAGTTGAAAATAATATCTGTAAAAAAGTATTAGCGTCAGATATTTCAGAGAATGCTTTAAATCAAGGAATAGCTAACATTAAAAAACATGAATTGGAATTTGATATTCCAACCATTATTTCAGACGGTTTAACAAGTATTGAAACATCTTTATACAATACAGTTGTTTTAAGTGGCATGGGTGCTCATACCATTATGCATATCTTACATAATAAAAAGAAACTTAAAACAATTAATAAAATTATTATTTCTAGTAACAATAATTATGATTTAGTACGTCGTGAATTAAATAAATTAGGTTATTATTTAATTGATGAAAAAGTCGTAAATGATAAAGAACATTATTATCCAATAATGAAATTTGTTAAAAAACATAAGAGAAATCATTTCTGTGAAATCAAGTATGGTCTATTAAAAATAAGTAATGTTCCATATTATGAATTTATTGTTAAACATAATAAGGAATTAAAGCCGTTAATCAAAAAAGACTTAATCAAAAAATTAAAAATCATGCTTGAAACTCATTATTATCAAAGATATATTAAGAAGATTACTGGAAAAAAGTTAAAGTAGATTGGGAAGTAGGAACAGGATTTGTTGCTACTTTTTTTGTTGTTTCGTTAGAACTTGAATGGGTGGCATTAATTATTTTATTTATAACACCGATGGTATTACCAATTTCCTTTTTATAATTAGTGACAAGTGGTAAGACTTTCTCGGATAATTCCAATGTTTTAGTTATACCATTGATGATACTTAATAGATTGATCATGGTTAATCACCTAATATAATTTATGCAATATTTTAAATATTGTATTAAAAATATTTGTATGATATAATTTTATTTAGAATAAGATGGAGGTGGAAGATATGGTTAATGCGGTACCAAACAAGAATAAAGTAGTAAAAAAACCTAGTAAAAGCATTAAATTCAATTCGGATATTGCATTAATACCTCTATCAATTATCTATTCTTTATTTTTTGATTTATTTTATGGTATTAAATATATATTTGCTGATTTATTACCAATTCTTTTTAATGCTGCCGCAAACGAAGTAGATAAAGTTTATAAAAAACGTATCAAAAAAGATGAAAATGCCAGCTTTAAAAAAGATAATTTTATTACTAAGCAATGGGAGAAATTATCATTTGTACGTGAAAAACGTCGTAAACTAGAACAACAAAGTGCTGAATTATTACGTACTTTAAATTACGAACCAAGACTTGAAAAACCAACGGTATTTAGGTTTAAAATTAAAAATGCTAAAGGTAAAATGGAAACCGGTACTATTATTAGTACTTCTAAACAAGATGTTAATGCCTTCTTAGTAAACGAAGGAAATACCGTATATGAAATCAACACCTCTAAACAAATTGAATTCTTATATGGTAACTCATCTTTCTTTGCAACTAAGATTACCAATCGTGATTTAATATTCTGGTTAACGCAATTAAGTACATACTTAAGATCTGGTATTACCTTAGTTGATGGGGTTCGTATTTTATCAAATCAATTAGGTCATAGTAAAGCTAAAAAACGTATTTTTGATTCGATTACTTATGAATTAATTTTAGGTAATAGTTTTAGTGATGCGCTTGAAAAACTAGGTGACACTTTCCCAGCATTAGTAATTAACATGATTAAAGCTGCTGAAGCTACTGGAGAACTTGACGAAGCCCTAGAAGATTTAGCTAATTATTATACCGAAGTAGATAAGACTCGTAAGCAAATGATATCTGCTGCTACATACCCATCAGTTATCACTTTATTTGCATTAGGAGTAGTTGGTTTCATCTTAGTTTATGTTATTCCTAAATTCGTTAAGATCTATGATTCAGCAAACATTAAAATTACCGGTATGACTTTAGCTATAGTTCGTATTAGTAATTTCCTAAAGAGTTATTATATGGTAATTTTATTAGTACTATTTGTTGCCGTATTATTAATATTCCTTATGTATAAACGAATTAAAGAATTTAGAAAATTAGTTCAAATTATCTTGATGCATATTCCAGTTATTAAAGATATCATTATTTATAATGAAATTACCATTTTTACTAAAACCTTTGCATCTTTATTAAAGAACAACGTATTCATTACTGATAGTATTGATATCTTATCGCGTTTAACAAAGAACGAAATTTATAAAGAGGTCATGTATAATACTATTAATAATATTGCTTCTGGTGATAAAATTAGTGATGCCTTTAAAGATCACTGGGCAATTCCAGAAGTTGCATACTTTATGATTGTTACCGGTGAATCTACTGGTGAATTAGCTGCGATGATGCAAAAAGTAAGTGAATATTTCCAAGAAATGCATCGTAATGTTGTAAATAATATTAAATCATTCATTGAACCAATTATGATTACTAGTTTAGCTATAATTGTTGGTGTTATTATTCTAGCCGTAATTATTCCAATGTTCGATTTATACGGAAATATTAGTTAGGGGATATAATGACAATTTATTATTCAATATTATTATTTATATTAGGTAGTGCTTTAGGATCGTTTTATACGGTCCTAGCAACGCGATTACCGCTTAAGAGATCAATTATTAAACCACGCAGTCATTGCGATAATTGTGGCCATATTTTAACGGCTTGGGAGCTAATTCCAATTTTATCCTATGTAATCCTACGCGGTAAATGTAGTAAGTGTCGTCAATCTATTGATCCAACTAGCACAGTTGTTGAATTATTCTTGGGTATTACCTTTGTTCTTGCTTATTTATATTTTGGATTTTCATTAAATTTTTATTTACTATTAATAATTCTTTCGCTAGTTGCAATTATTTTTGTTAGTGACTTTAAATTTATGGTAATACTTGATTCGCCACTAATCATTTCGGCATTGTTAGTTATTGGTTTAAAGATATATTATGTTGGAATGACTGAAACAATATATTCTATATGTTATGGTTTAATTACTTTTGCGGTAATGTATTTGTTTAAATTACTAGGTGATTTCTTATTTAAAAAAGAAAGCCTTGGTGGTGGTGATATTAAACTAAGTTTCCTTTTTGGTTTAATCTTAGGTTGGCAGTTAGGATTATTAACGATTGCGGTAGGATCATTTATTGCTTTTCCAATTGCTTTATATGTAACTATGAAGAAAACAAAAAACAATGAAATTCCTTTTGGACCTTATTTGATATTAGGATTGCTAGTTGTATTCTTCTTTGGAGAAACAATTCTTAAATTTATAATCATTTAAAAAATGACAATTACTTGTCATTTTTATTTTGTTAATTATATGTCTAGTATATCGTAAAGATTTACACGATCAATTGAATTGATAATATTTGGTGCAGGAGCTTTATCATTATAAATACTAGAGCCTTGTGGTTGTGCTAAAACCGGTTCAGTAAATTCAGGCTGTGGTTGTGGTTGAACTTGTGGTTGTGGATTAGGATAAACTGGTTGAGGCATTGGTTGCGGTTGAATTACCGGTTGTTGCATTGGTTGTTGCTGAATTACTGGTTGTTGCATTAGCTGTGGTTGAATCATCGATTGTGGTATAACCATTTGTTGATTATATGGAGTTTGATAAATAACCGGTTGTGGTTGAACTTGTGGTTGTGGGGTTAATACCGGTTGTACTGGAACAGTAGCAGTGGTAGTAGTTTGACCATCGTTAACACCTTGACCCGGAACAATATTCTTACCAAGTAAAGCATTTTTAATATTATCTTGGCCTTCTTCTAAGTCACTTTCGATATCAATTACTCTTACTATTTCTTCAAAGCTTGTATCACCATTAATTACTTTTTGTAAGCCATCTTCAAGAAGGGTAGTAGTTTCACATTCTTCATAAACTAATCGTCTTAAATCGTTACGTTTCATACCATTAACGATGGCATCACGAATATCTTGATTTAATAATAATGCTTCATGAATAGCAACACGACCTTTATAACCTTTAAGACATCTTTCACATCCAACTGGTTCGTATATTTCATTAACATCTAAATGTAATATTTCTCTAAAGACATTTTTTTCATATGGTGTGGTTGGTCTTAAACGACGGCAATGAGGACATAGTTTTTTAGTTAATCTTTGACTAATAATTCCAGTTAACGCGGAACCTAATAAGTAACGTTCAACATCCATATCTAGTAAACGTTCAATAGTATTTAAAGAGTTATTGGTATGGATGGTAGATAAAACTAAGTGACCAGTAATTGATGCACGAACTGCAATACGGGCAGTTTCGTCATCACGAATTTCTCCGATCATTATGATATCAGGGTCTTGACGTAAGATACTTCTTAAAGTATTACTGAAGGTTAAACCAATTTCAGAATTTACTTGTACCTGATTAATACCAGGTATTTTCATTTCGACCGGATCTTCAACAGTAATGATATTACGTTCACGAGTATTTAATCTTTGAAGCATTGCATAAACGGTAGTAGATTTACCAGTACCAGTATCACCGGTTGTTAATACAATACCGTTAGGAACACTAATCATTTTTTTAACAATATCTAAGTTCTTATTACTTAAACCTAAAGTTTCAAGTCCTTCTAGACTCATTGAATAATCTAAGATACGAATAACGATTTTTTCACCATCAACAATTGGTAAACTAGAGACACGGAGATCGACTGAACTTTCACCCATATCACTTTTAATCGCACCATCTTGTGGTAAACGGGTTTCAGTAATATTCATTCCAGAAATAATTTTAATACGAGTTGATAAGTTTTTCTTTACCGTTTCAGGAACTTCAGCATAATCAACTAACTCGCCATCAATACGAATTCTAACAATTAAACTAGTAGGGGTTGGGTCAAAGTGAATATCGGATGCTTTACGGTTAACTGCATCAATAATCATGTCATTAACAATATTAACTACTGGTGTATTTTCATAATCAAATGTTTTTAACATAATACCAATCCCTTGTTCCTATTCTTTTATTCTTTATTAATTATATCACATAAATAAAATTAAACAAGTTTTCTTCATTAAAATAATTGTATTTTTATTAAATTATGTTATAATAGCATTGTAAAAGTTTTGATCAAGAGGAGTAGAAATATCCCTGTTTCAAGAGAATTAGTGGTTGGTGTGAACTAATAAACATATATTTTGAAGGTAGCTTGTGAACTGTTATTTTGAATTTTTAGTAGAAATAATCGTTAATACGCGTTAAGTATTTTAAGAAGCAATTAAAGTGGTACCACGATCTAATTCGTCTTTATGATGAATTAGATTTTTTTATTATCAAAGGAGGTTATATCATGGATTATGAAAGCATCTTTAATAATTATTATCAACAATTTGATGACAATGAATACTGGATTAAATATAAACATGACCATATTATGCGAGTCGTCGATTATGCAGTAAAAATTGCTAAAAGTTTAAATGTGTCAGAAGATGATTTAGAATTAGTTAGAATCTGTGCTTTATTTCATGATATAGCACGTTTTAAACAATATGCAACATACCATTGCTTTGAGGATGCCAAAACTTTTGATCATGGTGATGAAGGTTATAATATTCTAAAAGAATTAGGAATTGATAATTATACGATTTTAATGAGTACTAAAAATCATAATAAATATAAAATTGATGAATCATTAGATGCAAAAACAAAATTTATAACATCAATTATCCGTGATGCGGATAAAGTTGATATTTTTATAGATTTACATAACGAAATTGATGATGATGAAGATGTTGTGTTATCTGATGAGGTTGTTGATTGTTTCCGTAATCATCAATTAATTCGTAATCAAATGAATAGTTGGGATTCTTCACTATTTAGATTGATTAGATTACTAGCATTTATCTTTGATATGAATTTTAAAGAATCATTTAAAATTATTAAAGATTCTGATCGTATTAATTATAAGTGTGATAGCATTCAAAAAAGAATTAATGATGATCGCGTTGATGAAATTAGAAATATTTTAAATAATTACGTAGATGAAAGGTTAAGTGATTAAAATGTTAGAAACAAAATATGATCATTTAAAAGTTGAACAAGGTAAATATAACCATTGGAAAGAACAAGGTTATTTCCAATGTGGTAAGAATAAAGGTGCTGACCCATATTGTATCGTTATTCCACCACCAAATGTTACTGGTAAATTACATATTGGTCATGCTTATGATGTAGCGTTGCAAGATGCCATTATTCGTTATAAAAGAATGCAAGGTTTTGATACTTTATGGCTTCCTGGAATGGACCATGCTGCCATCGCTACTGAAGCTAAAGTTGTAAAAAGATTAAAAGAACAAGGTATCGATAAATATGAATATGGTCGTGAAAAGTTCTTAGAAGCTTGTTGGGATTGGACTAGAGAATATGGTGGACATATTCGTGATCAATGGGGTGCTATGGGTGTTTCTGTTGATTATACTAAAGAACGTTTTACTCTTGATGAAGGCCTTAGTAATGCAGTTAAAAAAGTGTTTGTCGATTATTATAATAAAGGATTAATATATCGTGGTGAAAGAATTATTAACTGGGATCCTGCAGCACAAACTGCTTTATCTAATGAAGAAGTTGTATATTCTGAAGAAAAGAGTGCTTTTTATCACATAAAATATATTATTGAAGGTACTAATGAGTATTTAGATGTTGCTACAACGCGTCCTGAAACATTATTTGGTGATACTGCAGTTGCAGTTAACGAAAATGATGAACGTTATCAAAAATATATTGGTAAGAATGTTGAATTACCATTTATGAATAAAGTAATTCCAATTATTATTGATGAACATGCCGATATGGAAAA
The DNA here is from genome assembly GCA_016282415.1 of Caryophanales bacterium. Classification (GTDB taxonomy): domain Bacteria; phylum Bacillota_I; class Bacilli_A; order RF39; family UBA660; genus RGIG8386. The sequence goes on from JAEEKO010000049.1 coordinate 7,528, forward strand.
AGGTACGGGTGTTGTTAAAATTACTCCAGCTCACGATCCTAATGACTTTGAAGTTGGAAACAGACATAATTTAGAACGTATTTGTATCATGAATGATGATGCAACTATGAATGAAAATGTACCTATGAAATATCAAGGCATGACAAGAGAGGAATGTCGTGAGGCTGTTCTTGAAGATTTAAAAGCAGCTAATCTTTTACTTGATATCGAACCACTTGTTCATGAAGTTGGACATTCCGAAAGAACTGGGGTAATGGTTGAACCAATGATTAAGAAACAATGGTTTGTTAAGATGCGTGGTTTAGCTGACCAAGTTCTTGATAATCAAAAAAATAAAGATACTAAAGTTAACTTTGTCCCTGCTCATTATGAAAAAACCATGAATCACTGGATGGAAATTACTTATGACTGGTGTATATCAAGACAATTATGGTGGGGTCATCGAATTCCTGCTTGGTATAAAGGTGAAGAAATTTATGTTGGAATGGAAGCTCCTACTGGTGAAGGTTGGGTTCAAGATGAAGATGTATTAGATACA
>JAEEKO010000050.1 GCA_016282415.1 Caryophanales bacterium
TAGGCTTCAATTACTGGTACAGTAAATAATACTGTTCCTGGTACTTACAGAATATTATATGAAGTTGCCGACGAAGCAGGTAATGTTGCTACAGAAACTGTAACAGTTGTTGTAACACCAAGTGAATAATATTTGAGGTACATTTATAATTAACAATTATTAAGGAATAGTCGATTTTGATTATTCCTTAATTTATTAATGGGAGGACTTTATGGAAACTGAAACTAAAAGTAAATTTCATTTTTTCAAAATTCGAAAAAAGACCATCATTATATTTTTGGTTACTTTTTTCATTACTGCAGTTTTATTAGTTGCAACATACGCTTGGTTTTCAGCTTCATTAAACGTTAAAGTAAAGTTCTTTGATTTAAAAGTATCAACCGATACCGGATTATTTATTTCATTAGATGGCGTTAATTTTTCTGATTCGATTGAAGTATCACTTGATTCGGTTATTAGAGATTTAAAAACTACTTATCCTAACCACACTAATCAATGGGCGATCAACGGATTATGGTCAGTGTCTACTAATGGTATTCCTGATCCTAATTCAAGTAAGTTTGCCGTCTATGAAGGTGGAATGCGTAAGTATACCGATCGCGTTCGTAAAGGGCAAAGATATTTAAATACTTATTTAGTTGATGAAAGTCAACCTAGTGAAGCCAGTAAGTTTGTAGCATTTGATGTTTTCTTTAAAAATGCTTCTGGTTCACCTAAAAAAGACAATTTATATATAAGTCCAATGACTTATATTGGGTTTGATGCTTCGGCATCACAAGAAACTATTGAAAACATGCAAGATATTTTAAATACATTACGTCTTGGTATTGTTAAGATAGGAGAAACATCTACCAAATCAGATGTTAAAACAATACAGAATTTACAATGTAATAATGAATGTATGTCCGTTATTTATGAACCATATAGTTTAGATCATAATGAAGAATCGGTTAATGCTGTTGCGGGATTTAATATTAACATTCAAGATCAGACTTATGTTCCAACTTATGGGGTTATTAAAGAAGGAAGATATTTAGATCATAAGAGTGGTTTTGTTAACTCTGGAGTTAATTTAGATACGGAACATTTTGCATTACAAAAAACTATTTTCGAACAAGATTTTGAAGATCCAATATTCCAAGTTCCAAATGGTATAACTAAAGCTAGAGTTTATTTATGGATTGAGGGTCAAGATGTCGATGCTCTAGAGGTATTCTCTGAAGGAGCACCAATCTATTTAAATTTAGAGTTTGATAAGGACTTAGCAGGATACGAGGGATTCTAGGAGGTGTGATATGAAAGCATTACGTAATAAAAAAGTAATAATTACTATTATTATTCTTTTTGTTGCTTTAATTCTTTCATATGTCATTCCTACCCTTGCTCGCTATAAAAGTCGTAATTTATTTGATAAGGGATCAGTATGGTCTGGACAAACTGCAACAAGTTATCGTAGTGGATCTGGAAGCCAAAATGATCCTTATATCATTTCTAATGCTGAAGAAATGGCTTTCTTAGCATCCGAATTAAATAATACAGATTATGAAGATACTTATTTTAAATTATCAAATAATATTATTATTAATGCCGGTGAATTTAATTATCAAAATAATCTTATTGAGTATCAATTAAACAGCACAACCTATTACTTAAACGATAACGATTATTATGACAATACTACCTTTGAAGGAGAGAAGATTGGAACAATTAATCTATTTCCAACTTTAAGTAACTTTAAAGGGCATTTAAACGGCAATAATAAGATTATTTATGGTTATTATGGTAATAGTTCATTATTTGATAATTTAAGTGGTAATATTGAAAATTTATATATTGAGAATGCTTTTGTTAATGCCACTGGTAATAATGCTATTTTTGCTAACGTTATTGATGGTGGAACTGTATCAAAAGTATTAATTGATGGTAATATTATTAGTGCAGCAAATAATAGCCAAATGACCAGTGCTGATTTATTAACTAATTTCAATAGTGATGATACCTATGTTGCAGCATTTGCTAATTTTATTGAAGACTCAACCATTACTAATGTAATTAATCATGCTAATGTTTATGGATCATATCTAGGTAGTGGATTAGTAACAAGATTTATTTCTTCAACCATTACTAATGCCTATAATACTGGTATTATTGATAGTGTTTTAAACACTACGATTGGAATTGTTGAGGGTGATTCAACTTTAACCAATTTATACACATCCGGAATTAACGATTCATTAATTGGAATCACTAATAATGCGACATTAGTTATTAGTAATTCCTTTATGATTAATAATCATCCTTTTATTACCGATGATATTAATAGTACAATAACTAGTTTGAACAATTACTTTTTATATCAAGATAATTCAATTACTGGTACATTAGCAACATCTAATGACCTAATTGATAATAATTACTTAACTAGTTACTTAGAACATACTAATGAAAATCCAAATAACATGTGGTTATTTGATAATTATAATGTACCAGTGCTTTATTTCGATGACATTGTAACTAAGAATGTAATCTTACATTTAGCATCAAATAGTTGGAATTCTTATTCACCTATTGTTGATAACTTACTATTTAATAACAATATCGTCTTTGCCATTGATGATGTGGATAACTTAAACCCAGTTACTAAATACTATTATATTAGTAATTCTGACCAAGTTATTAACTATCATGATTTAGCAAATGTTACATGGGAACCATACACTGATGTAGTAACAATCAGCAATGAAGGAACTTATATTATTTATGTTAAAACAATTGATAATAATTTAAATGAGCGTTATATCAATTCTGAAGTATTAGTTCTTGATAAAACAAATCCAACTATTGATGTTTCTTTTAATAATAATCACTATACTAATGTTTCTAGTGATACAGTTCGTATTGCGAGCAACTTTAGTGTTACTGCTAGTGCTTCTGATACGATGACTGGTATCAAAGAGTTAGGATACTATATAAGTAGCACTGCTCTAAATGATTTAACTAATGTTACATGGTTAGCTTATGAAAATCAAATTGATATTACTACACTAGGTAATTATCAAATTTATTTTAAAGCAGTTGATTATTCTGGTAACATAAGTTACTCATCAACACCATTAATTAATTATAATGGTTATGTTGTATCTAACTTAAAACCTTTAGGATTAAATAGTGGCTCAACCATTAATAACTTATCCGCCATTAGTTTTGATGTTGATTATAATAATGGTAGCTTAGAAAATATTGATCATTATTTAACAAGTAATATTAACTTACCTAATGGTACAACTATAACATTAAAGAATAGTGGAAAAGTTTATAAATATGCGATTAGTGCTAACGGAACTAGTTGCTTAAATAACTATTATTGTTATGACCTAACAGCATTTAAAGAAATTGGCCGTAGTGATAATACTTACTTTGTTAATGGTAATGTTGCAGATGAATCATTTGACGTTGTAGTTGACTTTAATAATGCAACAATTTCTAGTAATATTACTGATATTAAGATTAATATGGCTGGTAAAGTTGGTAATGACTTTGTTCGTTTACCAATTGATAATACCGGATTTAATATTAACGTTAATAGTGATGGTAGATTATCTCATACCATTACAACCACTTATAACGGGAATCTAATTATTAATAGTAATAATACTTATCAAATTCCTATAAGTAGTATTGTTGATCTAAGAACTAATCAAGATACAGCTTATTATGATAAGAAAATTGGTATTGCATTAAGTTTTGTTGATGCAAATTCCCAAGTAAGATCAGATTTATTTAAAAATGTTATTGTAACTATGGATAACCAAGAGTATTATGCTGATTCTGATAATGTTATTCGTATTAATTTAAATCGTAATACGAGTGTTAATAAAACTATTAATATTATTACTAGTGATGGTAATAACTTAGCAAGTAGCACGGGATATTTAAAAATTACTGGTTATGCATCATATGATGGTTTATTTAATCCATTAAATAGCACTAGTGATTTACTAATTCCATATGTAATTAATGATAATTCTTACTACGCTGATTATAGTTTTGATGTATCACTTGATAGTGCATCTCAAATTATTAATAAAGGTGAGACCGCATCATTAGCATTTGGTATTGCTGTAAGTGATATTGCTAATCCAAATATTCGTGTATCAATGTATCAAAAAACCAATAATACAGCATTTAATCAAGATTATACAATTATTGATATGCAAACTTATACGAGTGCAACATTAAATGCAGCTCGTGCCAATTATTATTATGTTAATCGTAGTATTAACATCAATAATGTCTTTACATACGAACTTAATACCACGAATTTAAGTCGATCTTTATATCGTTTTAGTTTTGATTTATATGATGGTGATAAGAAAGTTACAACAATTAATAAATATATAATTGTTAGATAGAAAGGAGTATTAATATGAAATCTAAAATTGTGATTATTTTAGTAGTTTTATCATTGACCGTTTTAGGTGCCGGTGTGACTTATTCATACTTTGTTGCTAATAAAAATGGATCTACTGGAACTAACGATATTGCTAAATTCATCTTTAATAATACAGTTTCAGATTCATTAAATATTCCTTTACTTGATTTCAAACCGGGAGATATTAAAACGTATGATTTTAAAATAAGTAACAGTGATGAGGAATTAGAAAAAGTTAGTGATGTAACTATTGATTATGAGTTAACAATTCTAACACCACACTATATTCCACTTATTATTGAACTTTATAAAGATGATACCCTTTTAATGACCTGTGATGAAAACAAAACTCGTAATGAAAACAACGAACTTGTTTGTAAGACTCCAATTCAAGAATTAATATATGAAGAAGAAAGTGAAGATAATTATCAGTTAAAAGTAACATTTGATAGTACTTATAATACTGAGGAATATGCTAACTTAATTGATTATATTAATATTGAAATTAAGAGTTACCAGAAAGTATAGGTGATTAGATGACAAAGAAAAATAAGATATTAATAATAGTTATTACTCTAATCATCGCTGTAACAATCACTGGTGTTGCAACATTTTCTAGATATATCAAAGATTCTTTATATAATTATTATTTAGAATCGCATGGTTTCTATTTATCTAGTGAAGAACTAGGAAATAATAAAGTTAATACCAATATGTTATGGGATGGTAACCAAGTTTATTTTGGAGTGAATAATTTTATTAATAAGAGTTCAATAACTGATTACGATATTGATTATACTGTATCATGTTCAGTAGTAGATAATCCTGATTTAATATGTTCTCTTAATGGAGAGAACAAATCAGTGCTTACATTAAAGTTAAATCATGATGAACATTGTATTGATGAAGTAAATGAACACAATGTTGCTAGTTATGATAAAGATAACTGTATTAGTAACGATTATACTTGGAAAAATCATCAAGTAACTGATCAGATTTATTTTGAAGTTACTGATCGAAATGATAATCCGATTACCGATGCTAATATCATGATTACGGTTCGTTCTACTGCTCCTTATCAAAAGGAATTAACGGGAACATTTAAACTTCATAAAGTAGCAGTTAGTAATCAAGCCATAACGTATGAAGTAAGAAATCAAGATTTATATCATGAGTTAGTACTAACTAATCATAGTGATGAAAATAAGTGTGTTTTAGTATCTTTTGATAGTACAACTCGTATTTTATTAGATGATGATACTCTAACTAATCAGATAACTGATAATAATGGTTATGTTAATAGTTTTAAAGTTACCATTAATAGTTTGAATAATAAAAAAATATCTCTATATAGTAAGACAACATTAAATAATGACTTTACAGATATTACTGTAACTGAATCTAATGGTTGTTGATTATTAAATACAATTATGGTAACATTATTTTAGAGTAGATAAGGCGGTGTTTATGAAGGCTTTTAAAATAATTAAACGTGTAGTAGTAGGTATTCTACTAGCAATATTCTTAGCTTTTACAATTACATTAACAATTATGATTTTAAATCACAATCAATATGGTTTAACCCAATTTGATGATATGACGATGTTAGTAATTAAAAAGAACTTTGCATCTGACAAATATAAAAGAGGTTCTTTAGTATTTGTTGAAAATAAGAAGATTACTGATTATAAAGTTGGTGAAGATATCTTTACGTACCATTTAGATGGTCAAGGTGGAGTTAATATTCAATATGGAATTGTCGGACAAGTACATCCAGAAGATAAAGCCATTACTTTTGAAAATGGTGAAACATACTCAGAAGAATTTATTATGGGTACTGGTTCTAAGAAGTATGATAAGATTGGAACATATTATTCATTAATTACTTCAAAATGGGGATTCTTATTCTTAATATTAGTTCCTAACTTCTTTATTTTCGTATATCAATTATATACATTAATTATTGAAATAAAATTCCGTAAGGATGATGAAATTGAAAACTCTTAATTAGAGTTTTTTTTCTTTTCAAAA
>JAEEKO010000051.1 GCA_016282415.1 Caryophanales bacterium
GGCTTGCGAAGTGGCCCATCACAACTTATTTCAATACTACTACCAGAGGTAAAAGATCCACTAGCCATAATGATTTTATCAGTATATCCTGGCATATCACTAGGAATAGGTTTTACGTAATTATTAATAGCACTATATTCTTGAATACCTTCAACAAATTTAATTAATTTATCTGGATCATTAAAAGTAATCGCTAAAACAATGTCCGCATGACTACCGTTATATAAAGGATTAGTCTTAAAACCTAGTTTATCTAAACAAACACTAGTGAAAATATTGGTTTTCAGGCTTGATGCTACCACACTAGGAGCCATATATAAGCCTTGTAAGAATAATTTATTCATATCAAGACTAGGACCAACTTCCGCCCCTTGACCAGGTACAGTAAGACGTTCTGCTACCAAATCAATTAAATGACTTTTCCCTGCTACATAGGCACCATTAGGAGCGATACCACCACCTAAATTTTTAATAAGAGAACCAACCATAATATCACAGCCTATTTCCTTACTTGTTGGATTTAAAATGCTTGTCATCTCACAATAACAATTGTCAACCATAATGATGATATTTTCATTAATACTCTTAATTAATTTAACTACTTTACTTATCTTTTCTAAATCAATTGCTTCACGCGTAGAATAGCCTCTACTTCTTTGAATTTCAATTACTTTAACACTTTTATTTTGCAAATATTCTTTAATCTTAGCATAATCAAAATCATTATTAACTAAGTCAATATAATCAAAGTGAATACCAAAAGCCTTTAGAGAACTATTGTTTTCTTTAATACCAATTACTTCATCTAAAGTATCATATAACATTCCTGTTATTGAAAGCATCGTATCCCCTGGTCTTAAAAGGCCAAAAAAAGCAACGGTAAGAGCATGCGTACCAGAGATAAATTGACTACGAACTAAAGCTTTTTCACTATCAAGAACATATGCGAAAATATCATCAATTTTATCGCGTCCTACATCATTATAGCCATACCCTGTCGTTCCATAAAAATCAGTTTCACTAACTTGAAATTTTTTAAAAGCATCTAATACTTTTTTACTATAAAAAGACTCTATTTCGTCTACCTTCTGAAATAGATTCTCTTCTTTTATTTTATTATCAACATCATTAAACAACTTCTCTAACATCATCATCACCCTCAACCCTTATGATTGTACCTGAAGAAGTTTTTTCCTTTATACATTTTTCAATAACTTTAAAGATCGTCTCACGACTAATTAGTTTATCTTGATTTATTCTTTTTAATTCACTTTTTAAGTATTCTTTATCCATACTAACCGTACTTATGGTGTCAACCCAATTAGGACAAATACTAATGATTCTATTTTTACTAACCAAACTAATGGTTTTAGTTAAAGAATTAATAGCAGCTTTAGAAGCATTATAATCAACGCTATAAACATTTCCGGTATCAATACCATCAGTACTAGATATATTAAAGATATAGCCATGATCCATGATCGTATCAAAATATCTAATCATCAAGAAAGTGCCAACAACATTAACTTCCATTACTTCCATAAATTCTTCTTTCGTTTTATCTAAATAGAAATTGTCAAGTGATAAAGCGGAATTGTTAACTAAAATGTCAAGTTTACCAAAACGATCTAAGATATCATCATGTAATTTTTTAATACTTTTTTCATTTTTTAAATCAACATAAACAGAATATCCTATAACATGATACTTTTGTTTTAATTTATTAACTAATTTATCCGTTTCTTCCTTATGTTCATGATATGTAAGTATAATTCCTGCTCCTGCTTTAGCAAATGATTCTGCTAATGTTTTACCAATACCACGATAAGCCCCTGTAATCAAAACTAACTTCCCTTTAAAATTCATAACAACCTCTTCATATCCATTATAATACATATTTTAAATAAAATAAACTAATTATTTACTTCTACCCCTAACATTCCGATAATTTCTTGACACTGTAGACTATCTACAATGATTCCTTTCACTGATTTCATATCAAAACGAATCAAATGAATATCACATGTTGTAAAATCTATCTTATTAAGTTTTGTATCAATAAATTCGGTTTTACAGAATTTAACTTTATGCAATAAAAGATTTTTTATGGTGCAAGATGAAAAATAACTTTCCGATAAATCACTATCTGTAAGCATAATATTTTCCATGTCAGTATCACTAAAATTAATATATTTACCATTACAATTATTAATTTCAATATCTTTAAGTCTCGTATTAATAAAAGATATACCCGATAATTTACAATTATTAAAAATAACACGTGTTAAATACTTTTGATCAAAATTAGTATTTGATAAATCACAATCATTAAAGATAACATCTATTAAATCAACATTATTAAGAAGGACACGATTAAAATCTATCTTATTAAAAACAACACTATCAAAAGTTATATCACTTATTTCAATATCTTCTGTATCATTAATACATACATTACAATAATTATTTTCCTTAATTAAATCCTTAAATGTTTTATCTTCTGTATATTTAATAATTGGTTTTTTTATCTTCATAATCTCTCCTTCTTAAATTTAACATAATTCAAAAAAAATATCAAATTTAATCTTAAATTTGATATTTATAACATTATTTTACTAATTCAATGATTGATACAAGAGATCCATCGCCACGATGTTCATCTAGCTTTAATATTCTTGTATATCCACCATTTCTATTTTCATAACGTTTTGCTAAATCATTAAAGATTTTGTCGACAACTTTGGTATCATTATGAAGGAAAGCAAGGGCATTTCTTCTTGATACTAAATCTCCACGTTTACCTAAAGTAATCATTTTATCTACTGATTTACGAACTTCTTTAGCACGTGTATCTGTTGTTTCTATTCTTTCATTCATGATAACTTGCTTTGTTAGGGTTGCTAACATACTTCTTCTGTGTTTGTTA
>JAEEKO010000052.1 GCA_016282415.1 Caryophanales bacterium
CTAGGACAAAATGGTAATATTTTTACTCCTTCATAGAATAATCCTTCATCAAAGAATTTTTTTAAGATCCACCATTCTGTTTCAATATAATTATTATCGTAAGTAATATAACGATTATCAAGATCAATAAATTGACCCATTTCCTCAGTTAATTTACGGAATGCTGTTTCGTTATCCCAAACGGTTTCTTTACATAGTTTATTAAAAGCTTCAATACCATATTTTTCAATATCATTCTTACCAGTAAATCCTAGTTTCTTTTCAACATTTACTTCTACTGGTAAACCATGTGTATCCCATCCTACTTTTCTTAAAACACGATATCCTTGCATTGTTTTATATTTGCAAAATGAGTCTTTTAAGAATTTAGCAACCATATGATGAAGTCCTGGCATACCATTAGCTGTTGCTGGGCCATCATAGAACACCCAATTTTCTTTGTTAACACGATTATCAATGGTTTTATTTAAGATATCTTGTTTTTTCCAAGTGTTTAAGACATCTTGTTCAACTTGATAGGTGTCATCTTTTCTTAATTCTTTAAACATATAAATCTTCCTTTCTAAACAAAAAAACTCATGAGTTAAGGGCGAATATAAAATCCGTGGTACCACCTTAATTCATGAGTTAATCATGCACTTAATCCTGTAACGTAGGAAACCGTACTAAACTTATCCTTTAGTCGCATCAAAAGTGATTTGTATATTCCTTTTATTTATTAGTTTGCACCAACCACTAATTCTCTTTAAACTACTTAGAATATACCGTCTTTTTCATTTGCTTTATAAACTAATTATAATTTACTAATTAAAATGAATCAATATTTATTTTAACTTTTTTGTTACCATTAATATAAGCATGGGCTTGAACTAAAGTTCTAATTGAACTAGCCATTTTACCATTCTTACCAATTACTGCTCCCATATCAGATTCATGAACAATAATTTCAATCATCGTAACTTCTTCATCACCTAAGAATGATGATACTTTAACCATATCTGGTTCTTTAACAATACTTTTAACTAAATATTCAGTAAATTCAACTAAATTCATAATTATTTACCTTCTTTTTTAGCTTTAGATTCAGCAAATTTTTTCATGATACCTTGCTTACCGAAAATAGCTTTAACAGTATCAGTAGGAATAGCTCCATTGTTTAACCAGTACATTGCTTTTTCTTCATCAATTTTAACTTCGTAATTTTCTGGAATTGGATTATAAGTTCCAACTACTTCGATAAAACGTCCATCACGAGGGCTTCTTGAATCAGCTGCAACGATACGATAGAAAGGTCTTTGTTTAGCGCCCATTCTTTTTAATCTTAATTTAACTGCCATAATTTCACTCCTTTTTTCAAACGTAATTAGATTATATCAAATATAAAAATAAGTGTCAACCTATTTTTGTTGACACTAATCTAAATATTCCGCTTCTACATTTTCAATTTCTTCATCATCTAATAATTCAACATAATCATCAGGATCTAATGAAGCATCAATTTTAACAATTTGCTCTCCAATTACCTCTACTCCCAATTCTTTTTCTATATCAACAATTACATTATTACCTTCAATCTTAACATTAGATACGGTTGGTTGCTTTAAAGCTTTTACTACTATTTCATCATTTTGATTCATATCTAAATTACAATTCATTAAATTAGTATAGCTGATTGTTGATGCATATACTCCCGTTTTTTTATTATGACCATAACTATACCAAATATTGATATCAAAACTACCATTAACGGTAACATTATCGCCGTTATTAATCCCTCTAAATTGATGATTAATAATCCAACAACCTAAAATTGTATTTGGTTCATCATCAATTGTTACCGTGAAATTATTTGTAAATCTTTTCTTACATTTACTTTTTACCGCTTTAGTTATAATTTCTTTATAATTACTCAACTTAATCACTCCTTAATTTAATGTATGCATTTGTCCTTTAAAAGTTAACTAAATATTGTTATAATTTATTTATATAGGAGGAATCAAAATGTGCTTATTTTGTGATATTGCCAACAGCGATAAAAAAGATAATGTATTATATGAAGATGATATTGTAGTTGCAATATTGGATTTATATCCTGAAAGTGATGGTCATACTTTAGTAATCCCCAAAAAACATTATGAAGATGTTTATGAAGTACCTGATGATGTCTTAATGCACATGTTTAATGTCAGTCGTATGGTTGCTAAAAAGAATATGGATAAATTAAACCAAAAAAGTATTCAATTCCATATTAATTATGGTGAAGCACAAGCAATTAAACATATTCACTTACACTCATTTGAAAAACTTAATGGTACTAAAAAATACAGTGTTGATGAAATTAAAGATATTTTAAAATAATACCCGAAGACCTCGGGTATTATTTTATATAAATGAACCACCTAGAATAATAGCTAGTAAGATAAATAATACTAAAATAAAGTAAAAACCATTACCGCCATTATGATGATTATTATTTTTTGGACACATATTTATTCTTCCTTTCTAAATGAATGCTCCAACAATAATTACTAATAAAATAAATAATACTAAAATCATTGCTGGAGAGAAATTACCGCAGAAATTATTCATTATTTAACCTCCTTTATGTGCTTTACAATAATAATTTATGGTTAGTTATGCTTTTAGTGCGGGTATTAGTCTAAAATATAAGTAAAATTATCGTAAAATTAATTAACAATCTAATTATTATTTGTTATAATAATACTTGTATACAAGGAGAGATAAAATGAAAAAAACAATGAAAAATATTATATTATTACTTCTAGTTGGAGTATTAATTACAGGTTGTGGTAAAACTCCACAATTAAAAAATGGCGAAGAAGCTGTTGTAACAATTAAAGATGGTGGTATTTCTGCTGATGATCTTTATAAGGAATTAAAAGGTAGTTATGGACTACAAGCTTTAGTTAACATGATAGATAAACAAATCTTAGAAAAAGAATATAAAAAGAATATTAAAGATGCTGAAAATTATGCTAAATCAACTATTGATAGTATGATTGATGGTTATGGAAGTGAAAGTGCTTTATTAACAGCAATCCAAAACTATACAAATTACAGCACAATTGAAGCTTATCAAGATTCTTTATATTTAAGTTATTTACAAAATTTAGCTATCGAAGATTATGCTAAAGATCAAGTTAAAGAAAAAGAAATTAAAGATTATTACAAAAATAAAATTGAAAACGATATCGAAGTTAGTCATATTTTAATTACTCCAAAAGTTACTGATAAAATGACTAATGAAGAAAAAGCTAAAGCAGAAACTGAAGCTTTAAATAAAGCTAAAGAAGTTATTACTAAATTAAAGAACAGTAAAAAAGTTACTGAAGAATTCAAAAACTTAGCTAAAGAATATAGTGAAGATGCTGCTACTAAAGATCAAGGTGGAAGCTTAGGAGCTATTAATAAAGATACTTTAGGTAGTACTTATGATAATTTAGTTACTGCTGCATATAAATTAAAAGATGGTAAATATAGTACTGAACCAATTAAAACTAGTTTAGGTTACCATGTAATCATCAGAACTAAAACCAATGAAAAAGCTAAATATGATGATGTTAAATCAAGTATTAAAGAAACGTTAGCAAAAGAATTAATTAGTAAAGATAGTACTATTGTTGTTAAAGGTTTACAAGAAATGCGTAAGAAATATGATGTAGAAATTAAAGACGAAAAATTAAAAACACAATATGCTAACTACATTCAAAATTCTTTAAGCCAATTAAAAGCCAACGATAATAAATAGTAAAATTAAAAACTTCCAATTATTTGGAAGTTTTTATATGTCTAAATCAGCAACATCATAACCCTTTTGATATAGCTTTTGTTTAATAATATATTCCTTATTAGGATGGTTTTGATATTTTTTTAATAACTTATTATATTCACTTTTTAATAAATCTTGATCATCATAATCTAAAACAATATCATTAACATCATGATAACCCATAGTATAAAGATCATTTTTGATCTTATTTACTAACATTCTTTTACCATATTTATGATTAGCTTTAACTTTTTTGTTAACTATTTTCGAAATATTATCTTGAAATCTAGGATCTTGATAATCAATAACTTCATTGATAATATCACTACTAACGCCTAATTTTTCTAATTCATCTTTAATCTTATATGGTCCTTTTAAATTAAAGTTAATTTGATCATTCATATAACACGTGGCTACAAATAAATCATTAATTAAATTACGTTCTTCTAAAGTTTTAATGGTTTTATTAATTTCTTCCGTACCATATTCTTTCTTCTTTAAATAAGTAATTATCTCTTTTTTCGTACGAAGCTTACGATTTAAATAATCAACCGCAACATAGAAAGCATCAAGTGAGTTATTTTCTTTTATTAACGCCTTTAATTCTTCCTTAGTTAACTCTTTTTTTAAAAGTAAACCATGTTTTAATATTAAATCATCATAGAAATCATATTTTGAATCATCATCAAAAAGAATACTATATTTATTCTTTTTTAATTTAGTATACTTAACTATTTTCATTAATGATTCCTCCTTTAAAAAAATAATTGCTGTTAACAATTATTTTCTTCTTTATATTTTTTGCAAACTTTATCCAAGTCTTTTAATACGTTATCAATTTCTGATTTTTCAGAAACTTTAATACCACAAGCATACTTATGGCCACCCCCGTTATAATTACTAGCTACTTCATTAACAACTGGACCACGTGATCTAATATTAAATTTATATAAATTAGTACGTTCATCATAAGTTACAAATACCCATGCTAATAATTCTTTAATATAATTAAAATCATTAATCATATTCGAAGGTGTTGCGTTATCAACCCCATATCTTTTCAATACCTCAGGATCGATAATTAAGTACCCTAACCCATTTTCGGTAATGTTAATATGTTCTGATAAATAACCATAAAATTTAACTTCAGAAAGTGGACGATTATATAATAATGGATATAAACTATTAAAATCTAAATCCGTTTTATCAATTAATTCATAAACTAATTTAAATACTTCTTTACTTGTGTATGAAAGTAAAAAACGATCACTATCAGATACAATTCCTAAGAAAAGATTCTTAGCAACATCAGCATCTAACACAAATTTAGCTTTAAGTAGGAAGTCAGCTATTAACTCACATGTTGAGCAAGCTTTTTCATTAACAACTTCGATATCACCCATCTTATCTTCAAAAGGATGGTGATCAATTTTAATAACATCTTTATATAAATCAAAATTTACACCATCGATACGAGCAATATTAGGAACATCAAGTACAATTAATAATGGTTTATGTAATTTAGATTCATCAATCTTGTCTAATAAACCAAGATACTTAAATTTGCTAACACTTGCTCCAACAGCATAAACATTCTTATTAGGAAATGTTTTTTTAATTGCATCGCGAAGCGATATTTGGCTACATAAAGCATCAGGATCTGGGCTAATATGACGCACTAAAACAATATCATTATGTGATTTTATCGCTTTAACAATTTTTCTTATTAACCCTTTATCCATATCTATACTCCTTTATTATTTTGTAATTAAATTATAAGTATCAAGTGCTATCATTAATTCTTCATCAGTTGGAATTACATATACTGGAATCTTTGAATCAGCAGTTGAAATAATTCCTTCATGAATGTCTTTAAATCCAGCAATTTTATCATTAACTTCTTTATCTAACTTAATACCGAAACAAGCAAGCTTGTTAACTAATTCCTCACGGAATCCAGCAGCATTTTCACAAGTACCTGCCGTTAAAGTAATCGCATCAACTTTACCTTCTAATTCTAAGTAATATTTAGCGATGTATTCTGCTACTTTATTAACATAGATTTCATTAGCAAGAGTTGATAAATGATCTCCATCTTTAATAGCTGCTTCAATATCACGATGATCACTAAATTTTTCACTAATACCAAGTAATCCACTTTGTTTATTTAAAATAGTATCAACATCTTTTAAACTAGTATTAGTTTTATCCATATAGAATGGAATAATTGAATAATCAATATCACCACAACGAGTACCCATGGTAATACCAGCGTTTGGACTGAATCCCATTGTTGTATCATAGCATTTACCACCTTTAATACAACATAATGATCCACCACTACCAACGTGAGCATTAATAATATTAATATCATTACGGCCAAGTTTTTCTTGCATTACTTTATTAATGTATTTATGACTTGTTCCATGGAAACCATATTTACGAATTTTATAATCACGATACCAAGAATAAGGTACTGAATATAAATAATTTTCCTCTGGCATTGTTTGATGGAATGCAGTATCAAATACCCCTACCATCTTAACGTTTGGTAATGCTTCCTTAAAAGCTTCAATACCAATTAAATTAGCTGGATTATGTAATGGTGCTAGTGGAATTAATTCTCTAACAACATTAATAACTTCATCATTAATAACCACTGATTCACTAAATTTATCGCCACCATGAACGATACGATGACCAATTCCATCAATTTCTTCTAAACTACTAATAACCTTGTAGTTAATTAATTCTTCGATTAAAATTTTAACCGCATCACTATGACTATTTAGTGCTACTTCTTTCTTTATTTTTTCACCGTTAATTTTGATATTATAGAAACTATCATTAATTCCGATTTTTTCAAAATAACCACTAATTAAAACTTTTTCTTCTGGTAATTCGAATAAAGTAAATTTTAATGA
The DNA here is from genome assembly GCA_016282415.1 of Caryophanales bacterium. Lineage (GTDB taxonomy): Bacteria > Bacillota_I > Bacilli_A > RF39 > UBA660 > RGIG8386. Next base: position 6,715 of record JAEEKO010000052.1, read on the forward strand.
AGAACTACCAGCATTAATAGATAATATTTTCATTTTTCCCACCTCACTTTTAATTATACAAAAAAATAAAAAGTATTGCTACTTTTTATTTACCTTTTTACAATCATTTTTAACTATTTTAGTAAAATTATCTTGTTGTAACGGTTTTATTACTGAAATGTTAAGATCATAATCTAAATTATATAATTTTGTTGCCATGCTATCACCTATTTATATGATAGCCAGAAACTATATAATTATAACAAATCAGAATGATTATTTTGTTCTTTTAATTCAACTTTAATTACTTCTTTATTCTTGATAGCATCTTTAATCATATCTTCATATGGAATTAAAGTTTCGTATTCTTCACATTTACTTAATTCCGGATTAATTACTGGATGATCAGGTACAAAAATAGTACAGCAATCAATAAATGGTAAGATTGATGTTTCATAAGTATCAATTTTTTTAGCAATATCAATTATTTCCAGTTTATCTAAACAAGCTACTGGACGAATTACTGGAATATCAACTACATGATTAATAACACTCATACTATTTAAAGTTTGACTTGCTACTTGACCAATAGATTCACCATTAACTAGAATTTTGCAATTCTCCATTAATGCAATACGTTTTGAAATACGATACATCATACGACGCATAATCGTAATTAAATATTCATGCGGAATATTTTTTAAAATTGCTTCTTGAATTGGAGTGAAGTTAATAACATGAACTTTAAGATAAGTATTGTTATATAATGCTAATTTCTTAGCTAGTTTTAACACTTTATCTTTAGCTTGATCTGAAGTGTGAGGAGGACTTTCAAAATAAACAGCCTCTAGTTTAACTCCTCTTTTAATAGCCATATAACCAGCAACCGGCGAATCAATTCCGCCAGATAACATTAATAAACCTTTACCAGCAACACCTACTGGGTATCCGCCTAATCCGTCAATAACATCAAAATAGAAATAACTAAAATCTTTTCTAATTTCAATATTAACAATTATTTCTGGATTATTAACATCTACTTTAAGATTAGGAATATTTTTTAGAATAATACCACCCATCTTACGACTAATATCCATACTATTAATTGGATAAGTTTTATCACTACGTTTTGTTTGAACTTTAAATGTAGCAAAATCTTTATCCTTCAATAATTCTAAAATTTCATTTCCAAGTGAATCTAAATCTTTAGTTTTAGTTTCATATCCTAAATTGATTTCATGTAATCCAAAAACATGTTTTAATATATCTAATATTTCATCATAATCATTATCTTCAGGAATAATAAACATACGTCCAGCATCATGCTTTTCTTCATAACTATATTCGTTTAAATAAGCTTTAATGTTTTTACTTAAAGTATTAATAAATAAGTTAATATTACCCTTTTTAGTAGTTAATTCACCATATTTAATAATAATTAATTTGCGCATTTCGCATCACCTTTATCAATAATAGCAAAAAAAACACTAAATTTAAAGTAATTTAGTGCTTTTGCTTTAATTAATTGCTTTTAGTTTTTCATATTCTTCATCAAAAACCTTTAAGAAATTGGTTACATCTTCACTTGAAGTTAAATAAGATAAACTAATTCTTAATGTTGACATTGCTCTTTTTTTATCTTTATATATTGCCATTACGGATGCAGATAATTCAGATGATGAACAAGCCGTACTCGTACTAACATAGATATCATGTTGTTCTAAAGCATGAACCATCGTTTCCGATTTAACATTTGATAAGCTAATATTAATAATATATGGTATTGAATAAACTGTATTATTAACTAAAATAGTTTCATCTTTACTAAAATGATTAATAATACGTTCATTTAGTTTTTTAACAAAGCTCTCTCTTTTTTCAACATCAGTTAATGCAATACGTAATGCTTTAGAAAATGCAACTACTAATGGTAGTGGTACGGTACCAGGTCTGATTTCATTATATTTAGTACTACCATGAATAATTGGGGCAACATTGACTTTGCTATTGCGATATAATAGCCCGATTCCTTTTGGTCCATATATTTTATGAGAACTCATTGTTGCTAAATCAACATCATGGATATTAATGGTATATTTACCTATTGCTTGCGTCATATCCGAATGTAATAACGTATTCATATTTTCTTTTTTAATAACTTGACGAATTGATTTTAAAGATTGTCTAACTCCTACTTCACTATTTACGGCACAAATACTTACTAAAATAGTTTCATCCGTAATTAAACTCTTTAAATCATTCATATCAATCATACCATTATCAAGATTCTTAACATAACTAACTTTAAATCCTAATGTCTCTAAATAATCACACATTTTATAAACAGAAGGATGTTCAAGCATTGATACAATAATATGATTACCACGCTTATGATTAGCAATACAGGTTCCAATGATGGCCATATTATTAGCTTCAGTAGCGCCACTGGTATATATTATTTCATTTTCCATAACATTAAATAAATCGGCAATTTGTTTAGTAGCGTCATCATATAATTTTTTTGATTCTACTCCTAATTTATGAATTGAATGGGTATTACCAATGTATTCTTTTGTTACTTTAATATATGATGCCATAACTTCGTCATTGACTGGTGTAGTCGCGGCATAATCTAAATATATCATTTGTATCACCATATTAATTATACACTAAAAAAACTAACTAATAAATAGTTAGTTTTGATATTCATCAAGTAATCTTTCGTAAATACCAGGTTCAACAATATTTATAGTGTTAATTGCTTGTTCTAAAGAACCCTTATAATTACCTTTGTAGAATAAGTTCTCAGACTTAACTAATCCATAATCAATGTCATGATTAATTGGACGATAACGATTACCATAAACAATTGCCATTTCCGCCATCTTTGCGGTTTTAACCAATTCTTTAGTTGTATTATATAACTTTAAAGTTAAATCACGAGCAGTATCAACACGCGTATTAAGAACTTTAATTGATAATGGTGTTTTATTTAATTCTTTATTCATTTCTTTAATAGCAATACTTGCTTCTTTTAATTCAACAAAATATTCTTTAGGAATAATTGGTAATTTATAACTATTAACCTTTTCTTTGCTATGAGCAAGAATTTCCTTAATTTCAATTAATTGATCACGCGCACGATCTTCATCTTCTTTTAAACTATTTAAACTCTTTAAAGTGAAATTAAGTTTTTCCTCGGTTTTAAGAAGATTATTATTACAAATATCCATTTCTTTTAATAATTTAGAAAAAGCTACTTTATGACTACGATATAAATTAATAATAAAATCATAATTATCCTTAATACTAATCAATTCGTATTTAATGTCGCCAATGACTTTAACATCATCATTATCTAAGTCATAACTATATTTTATTTCATCAATCTTACGAATTAAATTATTATTAATCTTTTCTAAGTTAACAACTTTAATAATAACGTTACGTTGATATTCTTCAAAGCGACGTTTAGCAATTTTTTCTTTTTCAAAATCGTTGTAAATTGATTCAATATAATCGAGAATAGTTTTTAATTCAAATGTTGAATCTTCAACATTTAATACTTTTAAGCGACTAATGATATCGGAAATTTTTTTATTAATTTCGTCTTTATTATAATCTAAATTTAAATAATCTAAGTTATATCCTTCTGATACTAAACGATTAGCAATCGTATCTAGTTCCTTTAGTTTACTAGGAATTAAACTCTTAGCTAACACAATAATATCCGGAGCTTCATCAATGACAATTTTTAAATTACCAATTGTATCATCAATAGCTTTAACTATTTTAGCAACTTCAGCATATGAATTATTTTCTAATGCTAATTCAAAAGCACTAAATAATTTATCAATGTTTTCAATTTGTAAATCAATTGGTTCTTTAACAATATCATATTCATTTTCTTTATTATGATATGTTTGTAATAATTTACGATAATCAGCTTTTAATTTAGTAATAATCTCACGATTACGAACTTCACTTAAAGTTATTTCTTGAATTTCTTCTAATAAGTAATTAGCTTTGGTTTTGGCATAAGTAATAGCAAGTTCAGCTTCAACTATTAAACGTTGTAAATCTTTATAATCTTTGCTTTGAAACTTTTCATCAATTAATAATAAAGTGTCACCAATTTGTGGTACTTCTTCATCTTTAATATCATTAAATCTTTTAACCCAGTCGTTATAAGTTTTACGAAGATCATCATTATTAATCAATGTTTCAACTTTATTCAATTCTGATAAAATATTAGCTGAAATAATTAAATTACGGTCACGATCCAAATTATTGATAATAGTTTGGTATTTTTTGCGTTTATTATTTTTTAACAAAAAGATTGTTAAAGCAATAATGCCAATACCAATAATTATATAAGTAATAGCTAATAGAATATGAATTGTACTTGACATAACGCTACTCCTACTTTCTATATCAATTCTATCATATTCAATAAAAAATTAAAAGATTTTATTGCATAAAAAAAATAATATCGCGCGATATTATTTTTCAAATTAAACTTGGTATAATTTATTATTTTTCTTAGCTAATGCGATAGCAGAAATACTGAACACAATACCACCAATAACGATAGCATATGGAACGAATGAACCAGTCTTTGGATTCTTTTCAGTACTAACTTCAGTTACATAATCACAAGTTTCATCACAATCATCTAAATTAGTAGAATCAGCTGCTGGTGTAGCTCCATTATTATCATTAAAATCAAATCCTGTATCTTCTGCATTAACAATAATAGCTCCACCAAATAATACAACTAAAGCTAAAAATACGCCTAAAAATTTCTTCATATATATCTCATTCTCCTTATTCTTAATATGAGTTTATAACAAAAAAAATATTTTGTCAATTATTGGATGTAATATTTTTATAAAATTTGACATATTTTGAAAATAGTGTATAATTAATAAGTGCAAATAACTGGCAGTTTTTAAATTCAGTTATAATGTGTTTATTGAGATATTTTAGTAGTTTGGACTGCCCTAACGAAAAAGTATAATATAAACTCCCTATAATTGATTTAAAATATCCTTTATTAGCAAATATAATGAAAGGAGAAATAATAATATGGCAAGATACACTGGACCTGCTTTTAAGAAATCTAGAAGATTAGGTTTTTCTACATTAGAAAATGGTAAAGATATCGCTAAAAGACCTTATGCTCCAGGACAACATGGAACTGACCGTCGTAAAAAATTAAGCGAATATGGTATCCAATTACAAGAAAAACAAAAAGTAAGATTTATGTATGGTTTAAATGAAAAACAATTCCACA
>JAEEKO010000053.1 GCA_016282415.1 Caryophanales bacterium
AACAAGACCAATAATTTCATTAGTTTCTTTAAGTACTATTCCCCATCTAAAATGATTCCCATTTGCATACCATTCTTTATATTTTTCTACAAGTGGTTTATATTCTTCAAAACTAGTAAATGGAAACTGATAGTAATATTTAAAATATTCAAAATTATTATAAATATTTTTATATAACATCTCTGCATCTTCATCTACGACTTTTCTTAAAATTAATCTTTCTGTTTCTAATTCTTCAAATAAATCTTCTTTTTCCATTTTTAACACCTCTAATTAATTATAACATATCACGAACTATTTCTAGGAATATTTAAAAGGATTCTTTCTATATCTTCTATTATAGTTCTTTTTACATTATCATCTTTTAATGTATTAATTGATGATTTTCTATATCCAATATGATTAACTGAATTACCTGAATGATATATTTTATTTTTATCAATAATGAAATATCTATCATGAAATATTTCATTATAAATTATAGTTAGATTATTATAGGTACTATTATACTTTTCAATATCAAGTTTAGTTAACTTAGAGTTTTTACCAGTTATTAAAATAACTTTACATTTAAGATTCTTAATCATATCAAGAATGGTTTTATCAGTATATCTATCTATTATAATTAGCTCATTCTTAGCTTCTTGAAATATGTCTATTATTTTAGAATAAGCATCATATATTTTACCATCAAAATATATTTCGCTTACTTCTTTATTTTCTTCTAATTTATTAAATGAATTTTCTAATAACTCTATTCTATTATGATCTTCTAATACTAAATTATTTATATATTTTTGTTCAATTAAATTTGATGATATATATTTTCTCATGGCAATAAAAGCTCTACATATTTTTATACTCACACCAACAGCAACATCACTATGTAATACGGATGCTAACATAGAAACACCTATTTCTGTAAATACAAAAGGCAAATATTTTGAATACTTTCCTTGTTTTAATTCTAAGGTGACATTTTGGCACCTTAGAATATCATGGTATTCTTCTTTAGTAAGTTGAAAGCAAAAATCTTCAGGAAATCTATCAATATTTCTCTTTACTTGTCTATTTAGATATTTTGTTTCAACACCATATTGCTTGGCTAAATCAGAATCTAGCATCACTTGTTTTCCTCTAATTTCATATATCATATTTTCAATTTTTAATTCTTCTTTTAATAAAATATTGTCCATAAGCCCTCCTGAATATATTGTTTTTATCAATCACAATATACCAAACATTTGTTCTTACGTCAATAATTATTTCTAGAAATATTTAAAATAATTCCTATACTACATAATGTAATTAATAAACTAGATCCACCATAACTTAAAAATGGTAAAGTAACACCCGTAACTGGAAGTAAACCACACACTACTCCCAAGTTTAAAAAAGCTTGAAACAAAATATTAAAACTTAAACCAAAAATTAAATACTTACGAAATAAATTTTTAGTATTTAACGCTAGTTTAATAGCGTTATAAAAAATAACTAAGAATAATAATACAATTAATAAGATGCCAACAAAGCCAAATTCTTCGGCAATAATAGCAAAAATAAAATCAGTTTGTGGTTCCGGTAAATAAAAATGCTTTTGAATAGAATGTAAAAAACCTTGGCCAAATAAACCTCCCGGTCCAATCGCATATAACGATTGAATAATTTGAAATCCACTTCCTAATGGATCACTCCACGGGTTTAAAAAAGACAAAATACGTTCCAAACGATAAGGAGCAATTATTATTAAACCACTAAATCCTAAGAGACCAATTAATCCTAAATAAACAAAATATGATAATTTTGTATTACTTATAAAAATCATCGCTGCTAAGGTTATTACAATAACAAAGGCGGTACCAAAATCCGGTTCTAACATAATTAATCCAAAGAAAATTATGATAATTAGCATAATTGGTAAAATACCCTTTTTAATACTAATCATATAGTTTTGATTATTACTTAAATATTTTGCTGTAAACATAACTAAAGCTAGTTTACTAGCTTCACTTGGTTGAATTCCTAATGGTCCAATTCCAAACCAACTTCTACTTCCATTTCTAACCACGCCAATTCCCGGAATTAAGACCAGTACTAATAAAATAAAAGCTATTAGTAAAAAACCATTTGAAAATTTATATAAGGTTTTTATTTTTAAATGAGCAACAACCCTCATTAAAACCAATCCTATGATAAAAAAGATTCCCTGGCTAATAACATATTTATAGGGATTATTAAATTTATATTCAGCCCAAACATAACTAGAGGAATAAATCATTATTAATCCAATTAAACATAACATGATCGTTGCCATTATAATTGATACTTTATTTTTCATATTTAATTATATGAAAAAAGAAGACTAATTAGTCTTCCTATAACCAAATTCCATACGTAATAGCAATCATTGCTAAGATTAAACCACATACATAGAATAATTTGACAATATCGCTTTCTTTCCAACCACGTTGTTCAAAATCATGATGAATTGGTGCCATCTTAAATACTTTTCGATGGAAGCATCTTATTGCAATAATTTGAATTAAACTACTTAATGTTTCAATAATAAAGATACCACCAATAATAACTAAAGATAATTCATGGCGAGTAATAATAGCAATTGCAGCAAGTGCCGCACCAAGTGATAACGAACCAAGATCACCCATAAATACACGAGCTGGATGCGAATTAAAGATTAAGAATCCAAGTAAACTGCCAACTAAGATAAAGCAGAAGATTGCAACATCTTGGTAACCTTCAATCCAACCAGTATTCCAAGTAATTAAACCAAACGCAAAGAAAGCAATTGCTGATAAACCACCAGCTAAACCATCAAGTCCATCCGTAATATTAACCGCATTTGATGATCCCACTAAGGTAATTAAAATAAATAGTCCGTAAGTCCATCCAAATGGTATTTCAATCCCTAATGACGAAATAACTAACGTGGTATCGCCACCATTCTTCATAAAGATATAGAAGAATACTAAGGCGATTACAGTTTGCATAAAGAATTTAAATAATACTGTTAAACCATGATTATTCTTTTCAATAATCTTCTTTAAATCATCAATTCCACCTAATAAAGCATAACCTAAGAAAACAAATAGAACAATAAGTAAATTTGATGAATATTTAATACTACCATTTAAATAAAGAATTACCATACTAATAACGGTAGGAGCAATAAATATAACACCACCCATTGTTGGAGTACCATCCTTAACTAAATGAGATTTAGAAATAGTACGACTAACAATTTGGCCAAATTTTAACCTTTTTAATAACGGAATTGCAATAACTCCAACGACTAATGCAATTATAAAGCCAAGCATCATTGCCATCGCTGCTTTAGCTAATATAAGCATAATATCACCTCTTTATATATTATACTACAACTTGTTTTTATTTTTTAATTATCTATTTTATTTTGACGCTATTTTTACAATTAATCGAGCATTAATTTTATCGTAGCATTCTCACTAACATAGGTGTTACCATGTGGATTTTGATTAATAACCGTATTCCCAGAACCAACATATTCAATTTTAAAACCTTTTAAAATTTTCTTGGCATCATCACTATTCATTCCAGTTACATCAGGTATAACAACATATTTTTCATCAAACCAATTATATACTTTTGGCATTCCTTCATTAGTTTTCTTAATCTTTAAAATACTGGCAACATCACTTAGTACATGTTTAGCAACCGGAGCTGAAACTGTTCCACCATATTGTACTACTCCCTTGGGATTATCAATTGCAACATAAACAACAACTTGTGGATTATCTGCAGGCATAAAACCCATAAAAGATAAAATGTAATTACCAATTAAATAATGTCCATCCGAAACTTTTTGAGCCGTACCCGTCTTACCACCAACCCGATAGTTTTCTAAATAAGCATTCCGACCAGTACCATTAGCAACAACACTTTCTAATGCAAATTTTACTAAATTGCTCGTATCTTTACTAATAATATTTTCCTTAATTATGGTTTTATTATTTTCAAAAAGAATTGTATTTGAAGCATTATCTGATATTCTTTTAACTACGTATGGTTTTAATAAATTACCACCATTAATAACCGCACTAACAGCATTAATTTGCTGAATCGGAGTAACACTAATCCCTTGCCCAAACGCGGTAGTCGCAAGTTCAACCGGACCAACACGGTCAAGCTTAAAAATAATACCATCCTCTTCCCCATTTAAATCAATTCTAGTTTTATTACCAAAACCAAAATCATTAATATATTTAAACAAGTTTTCTTTTCCCAACCTTTGCCCTAAAACCACGAATCCTGGGTTACAAGAATTTTCAACAACATTTAAAAAGCTTTCATGACCATGACCACCCGCTTTCCAACACTTAATACGGGCATTTTCAACCATGATACTGCCACTATCATAATAGTAATCATTAAATATATTTACTTTCTTTTCTTCAATTGCTGCTGCTAAAGTAATTATTTTAAAAGTACTTCCGGGCTCATATGTCATCCATATAGGTAAGTTACGATTAATGGTTTCAACCGAATAAGTTTGATAATTATTAGGGTTAAAATTGGGGCGACTAGCCATCCCTAATATTTCCCCGGTATTAGGATCCTCAACAATAATTAAAGCATGTTCTGGGCTATATTTATTCATCACATTATCCAATTCCCGCTCCACTGCTTTTTGAATATCTAAATCAATCGTTAAATATAAATCCATCCCATTTACTGGTTCATCATAAACTTCACTCAGTGGTAAACGTTTACCTTTTCCATCGGAATAATACTTTATTGAACCATTAATTCCCGTTAAATAGTTATCATACATCAACTCTAGTCCAGATAACCCTTGATTATCAATTCCTACATAACCTAACACATGACTTAATAAATTATCATTAGGATAATTACGTTTTGATTCTTTCAATAAATATACCCCATCATATTTTAAAGCATTTATTTGATCAGCTATTTCAAAAGATAACCTTCGTCCTTCCGGATGAACTCGCTCAATCGATGTATTTTTAAAAACATGTTTCTTCATTTCATCATAACTAACATTTAAGATTTCAGCTAAATCAGCCGTAACTTGTTCCTTATTTTTAATTTGATTGGGAATTAATACTAAACTAGTGGTGGTAATATTACCTGCTAATATTTTCCCATTTCGATCAAGAATTAAACCACGTTCAGCAGTAATTGGTAAATTTCTACTCCATAAATCATTAGCAAGTTTAGATAACTTATTATATGCAAAAACTTGAATATAAAAAACCCGACCAATTAATATTATTCCAACAATAAAAATAATTATTAATATCAATAAAATCCGATTATTTATTTTTTTAATAAAAATCACCCAATAAATTTTATGCACAAAAAAAGATTAGATAACTAACCTTTTTTATTATTCATTATATACGAAAACAATTTTCTTAATTCAGTCTTATCAGTTGCTTTTAAATGAATAAAATTAAGTTTTAACTGATAACCACTATCAAATGAAAGTAATATTGAACCACTGGTCATATTAAATAATATTGCACCAGATGATATAGATTCATAAGGAATAATATGAATCTTTTTACTATGAGTAAAAGGATTCACGTCAAATAAAATCATTCTTTTATTAGTAAAGATTCCTTTATCTCTTGATGTTTTATATGCTTTATAAATTAATTCATTAGGTTCTAGATAATCTGTAACATATGTAGGTAAACCATCAATACTTATACTTTGATTAAAATTAAAATATTTAGTTAACTCTTTATATTTGATATATGCCATACTACCACCTATTTTCATCTTACTAAATACCAAAAAAAATATCAAGAAATATCTTGATATTTTACAATTTTTTACTTATTAGTAGCGATAACTTTTGTATAAGTATATTGAGCACCATCACTTACTGTGATAACTAATTTTTGTTTAGGTTCACTACCATTCATTGAATGTAATTCCCCATATTTAGAATTATCTAAGTAATATTTATTATCTACTTTATTAGTATAATGATAATCATTAGCTAAATAAATTGTAGATTTTTTACCTTTATCATCATAGTATTCAATACTCTTAACATTTACGTTATCTTTGAATTCTAAGTAATACATATAACCATGTCTTACTAAATGCAATTCATATTTAACATTATATGTATAAGTTACTGTAGCACCTTGATAACTAATTGTAGCTGTTTGGTTATTACCTACTTTACTAGTATCTCCAGTAATTGTATAGTTTGTAACCTTAGTTTCTTTACCGTTTACATCTTTAGCATAAACTGTGATGTTATCGATCTTATCACCTTTAATATATTCAGTATCAGTTGATACAACTCTTAAAGTGTATTTGCTTATAACATTATATGTATATGTTGCTTTTGCACCTTTATATTCAATAATTGCTGTTTGGTTTTGACCAACTGTTTTAGTATTTGCTGTAGTTGTGTAAGCTACATTTTTTTCAACTGTTTCATCATTCCATTTTGCATCTACAGTAATTGTAAATGCATCATTTTGATAGTAAGTATTATTTGTTGAATTAACTGTTAATGATTCAACTTTTCTAGCAATTACATTATATTTGAATGAAGTTGACGCATTTTTGTAAGTAATAATTGCTGTTTGATTGTTTTTAACTGTTTTAGTATTTGCTGTAGTTGTATAATCTACATTTTCTTCAACAGCACCATCATTCCAGATAGCTTTTACAGTAATTCCAAATGCTTGTCCTTGAATGTAAGTTGCTTTGTTACCACTAACTACTAATGAATCTACTTTTCTAGCAATTACATTATATTTAAATGAAGTTGATGCATTTTTGTAAGTAATAATTGCTGTTTGATTGTTTTTAACTGTATTTGTATTTGCTGTAGTTGTATAAGTTACATTTTCTTCAACAGCACCATCATTCCAGATAGCTTTTACAGTAATTCCAAATGCTTGTCCTTGAATATAAGTTGCTTTGTTACCACTAACTACTAATGAATCTACTTTTCTTGCAATTACATTAAATTTGAATTCGCCAAGTTTGTTATTATATGAAACATAACCTTTTTGACCATTACCTACATTATTTGTATTACCAATAATTATATAATCAGTAATTTCTGTTGCACTTCCATCATTCCAGATAGCAACTACCTTTTTAATATCAAAATCTTGTCCTGCTACATATGTATCTTTATTTAATGCAACATTAATTGATGTGATTTTCTTAGCAATTACATTATATGTATATGTTGCTTTTGCTCCTTTGTATTCAATAGTAGCTTTTTGTCCATATCCAATAACATTTGTATTAGCGTTTGTATTATAAGCTACAGCTTTTTCAACTTTACCATCATTCCATGTAGCATTTACTACGATATCGAATGCTTGTCCTTGAATATATGTTGTTTTATTAGATACAACTTCTAATGAATCTACTTTTCTAGCAATTACATTATATTTGAATGAAGTTGATGCATTTTTGTAAGTAACAATTGCTGTTTGATTGTTTTTAACAGTATTAGTATTTGCTGTAGTTGTGTAAGCTACTGCTTTTTCAACTTTACCATTATTCCATGTAGCATCTACTACGCTGTCGAACGCTTGTCCT
>JAEEKO010000054.1 GCA_016282415.1 Caryophanales bacterium
ATTATGGTATATAATTATTTATGATTATAGTAGGGGTGTATGTTATGAACGGGGAAATTGAAGTTAAAGTTAGTAAGTTAAGACGTAAGAAAAGAATTGTAAAGATTGTTAAAATTACTGTTTTAGTTGTTTTACTTATATTATTACTTGCGTATATAATAATGAATATTATATATAATAATGGTAACTTCAGTATTACTCTTGATAAGAACTTATATTTTAAGAAGGGTATTGTTATATATGATGACCCTGATTATAAAGTTTTTAGAACAGAGTTATATGCTCAAGCAGTTGATTATTTTGATAATATTTCATATAGGTGGTTACCTGATAATTTGGATCAAGTAAATAGTTCTCACAATGGTGATAATTATGTTGCTTATACATTTTATATAGAAAATACTGGTACAGATACATCGGATTATTGGTCACAAGTAATTATTGATGATGTTATTAAGAATGTTGACACAGCTGTTAGAATTCGTCTTTATAAGAATGGTGAGTATGTTACATATGCGAAGATTGGTTTGAATGGTCAACCTGAACGTGATACTGTTCCTTTTCATGATGATACTTTAATAACTTATGATCATCGTGAAAATTTTCAACCAGGAGATATTGATAAGTACACAGTTGTTATGTGGGTTGAAGGTACTGATCCTGATTGTACCGATAATATTTTAGGGGGAGAAATAAAAATACATATGGAATTCAATTCTGAATTCAAAGATGTTAGTGACGATAAGTTTAATAAAGAATAAAAAAGGAGAATGGTTATGGAAGAAGGTAAAACTAATTTTGATATTTCAAATTTAAGTTTACAAGAATTAATAAAAGTTTATGAAAATATTAATTCTTTCCTTTCTTTTTTAGAGGAAAGTAAACTTGATGAAAGTGAGGCTAGCAATGAATAGTTTTTTGGATTTTATTGATAATGATATAGAGGCTAAAAAAACTTTATTATCTTCTTTACCAACTAATAATAAAACCAATATAAGAAAGTATAATGAAAAAATTGCTTCTATATATGAGAATTATGTATATTATAAGGAAAGCGTTTTAAATTATTTAAAGGCTAAAAGTGAATCTTTCAATTATAGACGTGAGGAACGTAATACTGAGGAGTTAAGTACTCAATTTGAAGAATATAAACATATGAAGTTCATTTTAAATCCTATGAATTCTTTTATGGAAAAAATGGGGCTTGATGATTTATTATATGATATTCATAATTATTCTAATTTTACATTTGATGAGATTAATGATATTATTAGAAAACTTATTGAAAAGTTTAGAACATGTGGAGTTGAACTTAAGGAAAATGATTTTAAGTATACATATTATGTTCATCAATACATGTGTGAATATTTAAGCTGTAATGGTGATTATAGTAGATTGTCTAAAGTGTTTGAGGAAATATATTGGTATAATCCTAATATAATAGAACACATTGAACTTAATTTTAGAAAACTTATTAAGAAACATCAAAAGGCTTTTGAAGATTATATTAGCCGTGAACAAAAGACTTTACTTAACAAACATAACTTTAAAAACTATAATGATTTTATAGTTGCTTTAAAGGATAAGAATGAGGAACTTGTTAATAGCCAAGAAGAGCAATTATGTGATATTGTTGAAATGGCTAAGAAGAGTGAAATTGAAATTAATAATTATTTTCCTGATAGTAAATTTAGAGTTGCGACATATTCTGGATTAACAATTAATGAGATTGATTTTGGCGATGAAGAGTCTGTTAATAAGTTGTTGGATACTTTAAAGAGACTTAGGGTTAATGTCGTTGAATATGGTAATTATTTAAAGTATGTTCCATTATTTAATTATTTTAAAGAAAAATATGAGAAGCAAGAATCTCCTGAGGCTAATAATTCTGCTCTTAAGAATATTGAGAATCAAATCAATACTAAGGAATCCAAATTAGAAAGCGTTAATGCTAAAATATTTGGAGATAAAACAGGTTTATTCGGTAAGAAGCCAAGCGGAGAAAATTTAAAGAATTTAAAAATTGAATCTTTAAAGATTGCGAAAGAATTATATGATTTATATTATCAGCAAGATAAGTTAAAGTTTGAAAATAAGATAATTACTCTTAAAAATGATTCTTTATTACTTATATCTGATGTTGTTAGATTATATTATAGTTATAATTTCTTTAAGAAGGAAACTTTTAAAACTGTATTTAATCTAGAATCTTATAATGAAGTAGTTGATATGTGCAACGAATTTGATGATTTTGCATCTAATCCATCTAATATAATTATTAATGGTATTAATACGTTTGAAGAAACTGATGTTGCTAATGTTATAGCTAATAAGTATAGATTAGAGAATATTAATTTAGAATTGGCTGATTTAGATGAGGATAGTTTGGAAGCTCTTAAAAATAAAATTGATTTTGTTTTTAGAGTTCATAAGATTGAAAATAGTAATTTGTCGGTTGAAAAAATTTGGTTCATTGTTCAAACTGATAAACTTGTTGAAAAAGAAGAGAAAGATAAAGAGAAAAGTCAATAACTTTTCTTTTTTTTTAATTTTCATTCGACATTTTTTGACATTTTGAATTGACTTTTAGATAATGTCCGTGTATAATTTATATTGTATTATAGTAGGGCGGTGAGTAAGGTATAGGTTTGTGTGGTTTTCATAATTGTTATACAAAATATAGCTTAAAAAGAAAGAAAGGAAAGATTATATGAATAGAAAAGATAGTAAGAAATCTAAAAAAATTAGAAAATTAATCGTATTTTGTTCTCTAACTTCATTCATATTCATTGTTGCGACTTATGCATGGTTCATTGGTATGCGACAAGTTAATGTTTCAAGTTTTGAGATTGAAATCGCAAGTACAGATAGCTTATTATTATCATTAGACGGTAGTAAATGGGATACAACAGTAACTATTAATGCTGAAAACTTTAATGATACTACTAATACTGTTTATGCAGGTAATGTTAATAACTGGGCTGGAATTGGTACAACTGTTCTTGAAAAAGGATTGAAACCAATTTCATCTGTAGGGGAAATTGATACAGACACTTCTACAATGAAGATGTTTGAGAAAGGAAGCTTAACTGCTACTGAAGGTGGTTATAGACTTATGGCAAGCCGTATTCATAACTATGATACGCCACTTGGTGGATGGACTGAAGGAAATGATCCACAACCAATAGGACAATTCAAAGAAATTGGTGGATATGTTGCATTTGACTTATTTATAAGAAACTTCTCAGGTAGAGCATATTATGTTGAAGACAATGTTCTAAATGAGGAAGCAATATATTTAACTGATGACTCTGAGGTTGTTGTTTCAGAAACTGGAGGAGTTGAATCTACTGGTATTGAAAATTCAGTAAGAGTTGCGTTTGCTCAAATAGGTAGAGTTAATGGTAAAACTACAGATGTTTCAAAAATTACTGGTATTTCATGTACTGATACTGCTGATGTAACAGGAATTTGTCGTACTGCACAAATTTGGGAACCTAATGATAAAGCTCATACAGCTAACGCTATAAGTTATTATCAGACATCATGTAAAACAAGAGATAATTCTAAGACTGTTACAAATAGTGATATAGCTACTGCAGGATCTGGGGCTTATACTTCAAACGCTTGTGGTACTGTTGCTAATGGAACTGCTTATCCAACATATGCAATTAATGATGTAATTA
>JAEEKO010000055.1 GCA_016282415.1 Caryophanales bacterium
GATACTTTACTATTTTCAATGATTAAATCTTCTACCATTCCTTCTTTAATTTCTAAATTGGGAAGAGATTCTAATTCTTCAATCATTGCTTTAGGATAAGCAATTTTATCTCCTTGTGCTCTTAATGATTGAACTGCTGGTCCTTTAGCGCTATTAAGCATTTTTATTTGTAAATGGGTTTTATCAGCAATTTTACCCATTACTCCACCTAAAGCATCTATTTCACGAACAACGATACCTTTGGCACTACCACCAATATGGGGATTACAAGGCATATCGGCAATATTTTTTAAATTACTTGTTAATAATAGTGTTTTATGATTTTTTACGGCAGCAGCATGTGCAGCTTCACAACCAGCATGACCAGCTCCGACTACGATAATCTCATAATCCATCCATTTCACCTTCTTTTATACTTCTTTTTCATAATAATTATATTTTCCAGGATAATCGTCATAAACAAATTGTCCTTTATAAATGTAACCTAATTTTATAAATAAACGGTTCATTTTATCATTTGATACTTCCGTATCACTTTTTAATATTTCAATGCCTTCTGCTTTAGCTTTATTTAAAGCATATTCCATTAATTTGGTTGCTATATTATTTTTGCGATACATTTGAGGAATAGCTAAACGATGTATAATATAAGCCTTTTTATGAGAATTTTCAATAACTTCATCATATTCTTTAGTATCTTCCATTATTGATATAACGCCTTTAATGCTATTATCATCAACATATTTATATAGATTATTTGTTGTAATATCTTCCTTAATTCGATCAATTGAAGGATAATCTTCTTCGGTTGACCCCCATTGAGGATTATGTTCATCTCTCATTTCTTGCTTAATATCGTCCATAATATTTACAATTTCATATAAGTCATTTATATTTGCGTTTTCAATCATAATTAATTCTCTCTATTAATATCTTCTAATATTTTTGCAACTTTATTTATAAATTCTTCTTTATAATCAAATTTATTTATTTGAGTTAATACAAACATGTAGTATGGTTTATCAGTATCAACATATCCAGTTTCATGATAGTTTATGTCATATTCACCATATTTTCTAACATATTTATCATTTTTGATATATTTTACTGATGGATTTAATAAATACTGTTTAATTTTTTTACCATTTTCAGTACTATCTATATATTTTTTTAATTCTTTCCAATAAATAATCATATCTAAACAGTTTGTTATTCCGTATGAATCTTTACCTTCAAGAGTGTGAAGGGCTCCAAGACATTTACCATATTCAATTAGTTTGTCTTTTCCAACATATTTTACTAATTTTATATATGCAGTATTATCACTTTCTACTAAACATAGTTCTATTAGCTTTTCAATAGAATATTTTGTATCATCTTTTTGATTTTTTATTACTCCACTACCATCAAATATATCGTCTTTAGTAACTAATAATTCTTCATTTAAATCAATTTTACCTTCATCAACAAGTTTATAAATAAGTAAACAAACTAATATTTTGATAGTACTTGCAGAATAAAAACATATACCTTCATTAAATGACAATACATTATTATTCATATCTTCATAATAAAAAGCAACTTTATTACCTTTTAATGCTTCTTCTAAGCAAAGATTATACAATTCTTTTAAATTTTCTTTAATATTTTGATTATCTATATTTTCAAAATGATTAGTAGTTAATTTAAATTCCATAATATCCTACTTTCCTAAACAGAATCTTTTAAACATTTCATCTAGTAGTTCTTCTTCATAAGTTGTTCCATTTATTTTACCTAATTCTTCCCAAATATTTTTTATATCTAATTCAATCATATCAATAGGAAGATTATTATTAACAGCATTTTCAATATCATTTACTTTATCTAGACAACTATTTAAAATATTAATACTACGAACATTACTTAAATAAGTTGGATCTTTAGTATTTAATTCTTCTATGTTAAATAAGGATATAATTTTATCTTTTAATAAATCAATACCAATATTTTTTTTAACACTGATTTCAATAATATTATCTTGATAATTACTTAATAATGTACGATCTAAATTTGAATCTAAATCAATTTTATTAATAATGATAATAAATTTTTTATCATTTACTTTGTTTAATAATTCCTTAATATCATCAGTTAAAGGGTCATTATTATTTAACATAAATAATATTAAATCAGATTCATCAATTAATTTTAAACTCTTTTCAACACCAATTGCTTCAATGACATTATCGGTTGATCGAATACCAGCAGTATCAATAATATTTAATGGAATGCCATTTAAAATAATATTCCCTTCAACAATATCCCTTGTCGTACCCGCAATATCCGTAACAATTGCTTTATCTTCCTCAATTAAAGCATTTAATAAACTACTCTTTCCAACATTTGGACGACCAATAATTGAAGTTTTAATACCTTCTTTAATAATTTTACCATTCTTTGATTCTTTTAAAATTTCATTAATTTTATTTTTCAAATTAGTAATTTTAGGTAATAAAACATCATTGGTAATAATGTCAACATCATCATATTCAGGATAATCAATATTAACATTAATATTTGAAATAATTTGAATCATATCATCTCTTAAATCATTAATTAAATTTGATGTCTTACCACTTATTTGATTAATTGCCATTTTACGTTGAATATCAGTTTTAGAATCAATCATATCCATAACTGCTTCAGCTTCAATTAAATCAATACGACCATTTAAAAAGGCACGTTTCGTAAATTCTCCTGGTTCTGCTAAGCGACAACCACGATGTAATAATATTTCTAATACTTTATTAGTAACTGCATAACCACCATGAGTATTAATTTCAACAACATCTTCTTTAGTAAATGTTTTAGGTGCTCTCATAACACTTATTAAAACTTCATCAATTTTTTCATTATTATCCACAATAAAACCATAATTAATTGTATGAGAATCAACAGTTGTTAAATCTTTACCTTTAAAAATGTTATTTACAATATTAATTGCTTCACTACCACTAACACGAATTATTGATATAGCCCCTACTCCACTAGCGGTTGCAATTGCGCAAATTGTATCATCCATATTAATCCTCCTTTAAAAAAAGAAGAGTCTACTCTTCTACATATTTAATAACAATATGACGATGAGGTTCTTCTCCTTCACTTTCAGTTTTAATATTTTTAAAGTTATTTAAAACATCATGAACAATCTTTCTTTCGTAAGAATTCATATCATCTAAAATAACATCTACTTTAGTTTTTTGAACTTCTTTAGCAATCTTTTTAGCATGATATTCTAAATTACTTTGTTTTTTATCTTTATAGTTTTCTACATCTAATAAAATGTATGGATATAAACCAGTATTTGTATAAACCATTTGTTTAACTATATTTTGTAATGCAATTAAGGTTTGACCATTTTTACCAATTAAAATCGGATTATTATTTGAAAACATTTTAATATTAATTTGATTATCTCTAATATTACTTTCAATATTTACTTCTAAACCCATGTTAGTTACAAGATCTTTTAAGAATGTTGCAATATCATTTTTAACATTATTTAAAGTAATGCCCTTAATAACATAAGATTCAGATTTAAATAATCCACCCTTTTTAGTTTCATACTTAAATAAGCATTCACTTTCTTCACATTTTAATTCTTTTAATAATTTTTCTTTTAACTCTTCTTTATTCTTTCCTTCAAATACTGTTAAATTCATAATTCACTACCTACTTTACTATTTTTTTCATTAATAAATTTTGGAAAATTGCAAATGTATTTGTAACAATCCAATACAACAATATTGCTGTTGATAAGTTAATTGATGCAACCCCAATCATAATAATCATCATGTATGTCATCATTTTAGTTTGAGATTGTGGATTAGGCATTCCTTCAGCAACTGGCATTTGAGTGCTTTGTTCTTTCATAATATTACTAAATGAGAAATATGTTGAAACAAGTACTAACACAATTATTATAATATAAAAATAATTGTGAGCACTAGTAATACCTTTAATAGGAGTCATACCTAAATTCAATTTAAATAATGAATCTTCAAATACAACTGGAATACGATAAATAGCTTCTAAGAATGCTAAGAAAATTGGTAATTGAATAAATGCAACTAAACAACTTGATAATGGATTAATCTTTAATTCTTTATAAACCGCCATCGTTTCTTGAGATTTCATCATCATGCTTTCTTGATCCGTTTTATTAGCATATTTCTTTTCTATTTTTTGTAATTTTGGTTGAGCTTTTTTCATATTAGCTTGTTGTTTTGCTGTACTAATACTGAATGGTAATAAAATAATTCTAATTGCTAAACCTAATAACATAATAGATAAACCAAAGTTATGTAATAAGTAACCTAATTTTAATATTACAAATGCTAATGGTTTAATAAATGCTGATTCCCATAATCCAGTATATCCTTTTTGAGTAGCTTTGAAATTTTTGCAATCAGGAAGTTTATCCATTTTAAAGCTAAGATTCTTTTCATATTTTTCATATAAATCTAATACTTCTTTATTTTCTGGTTTACATAAGATATTATCAGTTAAATTTTGACCAGTTGATTTAATAGGAATTGTTTTCTTATTATCTTTTACATATTTAGTACATCCTGATAATAGTAGTATTACAAATATCAGTGAAAGTACTTTAAAAACCTTATTATTATTCATTTTTATCCTCCAGTAATTCAACTAAGTAATTGTTCATTTCTTGATAATTAATTGAATTAACGTCTTTCCTTAACATTATAATATAAAAATTATCATTATTAAATAATTTTTTATTACTATCAATTATATTCTTGGTTTGACGTTTTAATTTATTTCTTGTTACTGCATTACCTAATTTTTTAGTAATTGCAATACCAAATAATGGAATAGAAGAATTATTAGGATTCTTTTTATAATAGATTACAAAATATTTATTACGATTAAATTTACCGGTGTGGATAACATCAGTAAATATATCTTTATCTTTAATAATTTCATATTTTTTCATAACAATTCTCCTATAGAAAAATAACCACTAAATTTTAGTGGTTTATTTATTAATTAAGTTTTTACGACCTTTACTTCTTCTACTATTTAAAATATTTGATTCTTTTCTAGCAAAAAAACCATGTTTTTTAGCTTTTTTACGATTATTTGGTTGATAAGTTCTTTTCACATTTGCCACCTCACATTCAAAATCGTTCTTATTATATTATCAACACCCATAAAAGTCAAGAATATTTGCTTATTTTTTAGTTATTCACAATAAATTGTGGATATGTGAATAACTTTATTAACATGTGTATAAAAAAAATAGTAAAAATTGTTGATAACTCGCATTTTTTACGTTATTATAACTAATAAATTGTGGATAAACATGTGCACAAGTATGTGAATAAAAAATAACACTTTTATTTGAAAAAATATTGTATTAAAATGATGTTAGTTAAAGTTATACACAGTAAGCGGGGTGATATTTTGGATGATGATAAATTATGGAATCAATTTAATACAGCTATAATTGAAGAAGTAAGTCCGATAACTTACAATAGTTGGATTAAAAATTTAAAGTTATTATCAAGAGATGATAACAAATTATATATAGAGATTCCAATGGAAATATATGAAACAACATTAAAACCAAATATATCAACCTTTGAAAAAATATTTTACAATTTAACTGGAATAAATTATGAAATAATATTTAAACTAGCTGATAAAAAAAATATTGAAGAAAAAACAAATGTTGATAACTACGAAGATATTAACAATTATGAACTATGGCAAACTAATTTAAATCCTAATTTAAACTTTGATAATTTTATAGTAGGGGAATCAAATAATTTTGCAAAAACTGCAGCAATGCATGTTGCACAAAATCCTGGTACTATATACAATCCATTATTCATATATGGAAGAAGTGGAATAGGTAAAACTCATTTAATGCATGCAATTGGTAATTACATTGTTAAAAATACAAAATTAAAAGTTTTATATACAACTAGTGAAGAATTTATGAATGATTACACTGGTATTTCTTATACCAATAGTGAAGATAAATTTAACTATGTTAATAATTTTAAAAATAAATATCGAAATATTGATGTATTAATTATTGATGATATTCAATACTTAGTAGGGGCGGAAAAAACCCAACAAGAATTTTTTAATACTTTTAATACCCTACATCAAGCAAATAAACAAATTATTATAAGTTCTGACCGATCTCCAGAGGATTTTAAAAAATTGGAAGATCGTTTAAAATCCAGATTTTCTTGGGGATTACCAGTGGATATTTATCCACCAGACTTTGATTTAAGATGTCGTATTATTAAAAGTAAAATTGAAAGATATAATATTCCAATAAATATTGATAATGATGTTATTGAATATATTGCAAATATAAGTCAAACTGATGTAAGAAGTTTGGAAGGTGCAATTAACCGTTTATTTGCATATACAACAATGACTCTAGCTAAAAATATTAATTTAGAAATTGCCAAAGAAGCTTTAGGAGATTATTCAAGTAAAGATATCTACAATGTTACCGATATTAATCACATTCAAAAAGTAGTTGCTGAATACTATGGTATCACTGTAGAAATGTTAAAAGGTAAAAAAAGAACCATAAATATTGCATTTCCAAGACAAGTTGCAATGTATTTATGTCGAATGTTAACTGAAGAATCATTTATTAAAATTGGATTAGAATTTGGAGCTCGTGATCATTCAACAGTAATGCATAACTTTGAAAAGATTCAAGAGGATTTAAAAACTGATGAAAAATTACAAGAAGATATTAAAAATATTAAAGCTAAAATGTAATTGTGAATAATTACAAAGTTATTAACAATTAAAATTACAAAAAAATACTAAAAAATAGACAAAAAAATAAGTTATCCACTTATCAACATTATTATTACTATTATTATAAAAAAAGAAAGAAGTGAAGAAGATGAAATTTACAATTAATAAAAATGAATTATTAAAAAATTTAAATATCGTAACAAAAGCTATTTCAAGTAAAAATGTAATTCCTATATTAAATGGTATTATGTTTGATTTAACAAATAATGGACTTGAATTAACAGCTAGTGATTCAGAGTTAACAATTAAAACATTTATAAACAAGGAAAATATTATAAATATTGAAAAAACTGGTAAAGTAATTGTACCAAGTAAATTTATTTTAGATATTATTAGAAAGATGCCAAATGATGAAATTAATTTTGAATTATTTGAAGGTTATAAATTAAAAATATATACCGATATTAATAATTATAATTTAAATTGTTATGATGCATCAGAATTTCCAAATATAAAAATTGAAGAAAGTAAAACTCCATTAGTATTTACAATTAAAGATTTTAAACAAATGATTGAACAAACAGTATTTGCAATTTCTACACAAGAATTAAGACCTTTATTAACTGGAGTAAATATTCATGTTATTAATAATATTATGGAAGTAGTAGCAACTGATTCTTATCGTTTAGCTAAGAAAACAGTAAAAATATCTACAAAAAATACTGATGAAATTAATATTATTATTCCAGGTAAAAATTTAATAGAATTATTAAAGACATTTGATGATTTAGAAAATAATATTGAATTACATATTTTTAATAATAAAGTTATATTTAAATTTAATAATGTTTTATTTCAAAGTAATTTATTAAATGGTACTTATCCAAATACTTCTAACTTAATTCCTAATGAATTTAGTATTACTACAAATGTTGATATTAGTAATTATAATGCTGCAATTGATCGTGCTAGTTTATTAACACAAGGTAAAGATAAAAATGTAGTAATTATGAATATTAAAAATAATAATATGTTAATAAC
>JAEEKO010000056.1 GCA_016282415.1 Caryophanales bacterium
ATTAAGACAATTCCATCATTACCAGTAATAACATGTAATTGCACATCATCTTTAAATAAATACGGCATAATTTTATGATCATATTCAGGAACTCTTGAATAATCGATGTCGCCAATATTAAAATAACCACCAGTCTTATCATATAAAATCTTAGCAAGTATTTTTTTAAATTGTTCAATTTCTTTCCATGTTAGACTGGTTGTTTTTGCAGCACATAATGCATTAGCATAAAATGTTGCCGTAGATACTGTTAAATAAGCCATTATTCTTCCCCCTCACTATCTAATGGTTCTTCTTCATCATTAAATTCAAAAACATAATCCAGAATTTGGATGGTATCGCCGCCTTTAGCACCAAGACTTCTTAATTTATCATCAACACCCATACCTTTAAGTTTGCGGCCAAAACGTAAAACGCCTTCATCTTCTGTAAATTTAGTCATATAGAATAGTTTTTCAACTTCTTTGCCACTTACAATCCATACCCCTTCGTTATCACGGGTAATAGTAAATGGTTCTTCTTTCTTATATTCATAAACAACATGATCTACAAATTCATCTTCATCGTATATTTTTTCTAATGTTGTAGTTTTAACAATTTCGTTTAAACGATTTAATAATTCATTAACGCCACGATTATCATATGCAGAAATTGGATAAACTTCTAAATCTGGGTAAGCTTTTTTAAATGCTTCCAGATTAGCTTCGGCAGCTTCTAAATCCATTTTAGTAGCAATTACAATACTCTTTTTATTTTTAAATTTATCACTATATTTATCTAATTCATTATTAATAATTTTAAAGTCTTCAATTGGATTACGACCTTCAAATGCACCCATATCAATAACATGGGCAATTACTTTAGTACGAGCAGCATGTTTTAGAAATTTAATACCTAATCCTAAACCTTCAGACGCACCCTCAATTAAACCAGGTAAATCAGCAATAGTAAAATTATCCCCGTTAATATTTACAACCCCTAAATTAGGATTAAGCGTTGTAAAGTGATAATCCGCAATTTTAGGATTAGCTTTAGTAACCATTTTTAAGAAAGTAGATTTACCAACTGATGGCATTCCAACTAAACCGACATCTGCTAACACTTTAAGTTCACAATGAATTTCTTTAATTTCGCCTGGTTCACCATATTCCGAAAATTTTGGTGCTGGTTCAAGTTCCGTAGCAAACGCTTTATTACCACGACCACCACGGCCACCATGAACAATAATAAAAGTATCATTATCATTAATTAAATCACAAATAATTAATCCTGATTCTTTTTCATAAACAGTTGTACCTTCAGGAACTTTAATAATTAAGTCATCAGCACTTTTACCATTTTTACTGCTACCTTTACCATTAACACCTTTATCAGCTTTAATAATTTTTTGATATTTTAAATCAACTAAAGTTTTTAAACCTTTATCGACTTTAAAAATGATATCAGCGCCTTTACCGCCATTGCCACCATCTGGTCCACCCATTGGAACATATTTTTCACGACGGAAAGAAGTACAACCATCGCCACCTTTTCCAGCGATAAGTTTTAAATTAACCTCATCTACAAACATGGTATCACCCACTTTCAATAATTAATTTTTAAAATAAGCATCAAGATAATAGATTGGACGATTTTCTTTAAAATATTGTTTCTCAAAATCAGTCATCACGTTTTTAATATTACGTTCATCTTTATGTAAATCTAAACTTACCTTTGAGAAAACATACCAATAATCACTTAAGTATTCCAAACTAGCTTGAAATAAAATTTTATTATCAGTTTTCATAATAATATGTTTATCTTTTTTATAAATACGATCATATAGTTTTAAATACTCATAATGGGTAAAGCGTTTCTTTTCATCGCCTTTTTTTGGCCATGGCTCAGAAAAAGTTAAATAAATCGTATCGATTTCTTTACCAAAATAATTAATAATTTCTCTGGCATCAGCACAGATAAATCTTAAATTTGGAATATTTTTATTACCAATATTATTTATAGCATATGCAGTTTGATTATGATCTAGTTCTAATCCAATAAAATTGATATTAGGATTGGTCAAAGCCATTTCAATAATAAATGATCCACGACCCATTCCAAGTTCTAAACAAATGGGATGATTATTGCCAAAAACTTGTTGCCATTTTCCTTTATAATTACTAGGATTTTTTACTAAAATAGTAGCATTACTAATAATTGTTTCTGCATTTTTAACTGTATTATAACGCATATAAATACCTCCATAACAACTATATCATAAATAGGTTCTTTTTTGTATTAAAAAATATCATCTTACGATGATATTAGTTTGCTTCGTAAACACTTACTTTTTTCTTATCTCTGCCCATACGTTCAAATCTTACAACGCCAGTAACTTTAGCAAATAAAGTGTGATCTTTTCCCATACCTACATTAGTACCAGGATAAATTTTAGTTCCTCTTTGACGATATAAAATACTTCCAGCACTTACTACTTGTCCATCACTAGCTTTAGCGCCTAATCTACGACCAGCACTATCACGACCATTGTGAGTAGAACCTTGTGCTTTAACGTGAGCAAATAATTGAATATTTAAAAATAATTTATTCATTATTATTCTCCTTCTATATTAATTTTTAGATACTTAGGATACTCGCTTTCAATATCTTTAAGCATATCAACCAAGTTCTGTAATAATTTGTTTGTTATATCACTATTTTTTAAAGTATTAATAAATAGATAACCATCTTTTTCGGTAACTTCAATAGTATTTTCTTCTAAAGATAAAATCGCATTAATTGAAGTTATTGCACTACTAGAAACAGCAGCACATACAATATCTTTTCCAGATACATCATAACCAGTATGTCCTTTAATCTCAATTGAATTAATAAGACCACTAGTTTTAACAATTTTAATATTTGTCATTATTTATTAATAGCTTTAACAACTAATTTAGTGTATGGTTGTCTATGACCTTGAGTTTTACGATATTTTTTCTTTGGTCTATATTTAAATACTTTAATTTTCTTTTGTTTGCCATGTTTTTCTACTGTACAAACAACGCTAGCACCTTTAACATAAGGATTACCAATAGCACCATCAACTAATAATACTTCGTTGAAAGTAACATCTTTACCAGCTTCAGCATCTAATTTTTCAACATATAAAACATCGCCAACAGCAACATAATATTGTTTTCCACCTGTAACAAAAATAGCTTTCATTAACATACCTCCTATATCATTTTTTTGAGACGCGCCTTTAAGGTACTAATAAATAGTTTTAAATAACCTTTTTAGTGCGGTTTTTTCGGGTGAAACTCACCAAAATAAATACTATCAAATATTACTCAAAAAGTCAACCTATTTAATGAAAATAAGGCTTTTAAGCCTTACTTTTTACATATTATCTCAATCTCGTTAAAAATTTGATGATTATTTTGATAAAATGATAAAATTTCTCTTTTTAAATACTTTTTATGGTTATATTTTAAATAATTGATTTTACGATAGTAAAAGCAATGATATAAACGTTCTAAATAAAACTGATGGAGAATATCACTTTTTACTTTTATTAGTGCTAATAAGCTATAAAAACAGATAAATATAATAGGAATATTCAAATATCGATATTTTATTAACAGAATGAATATTAAAACAACATTGATTGTATTTAAAAACAAACTGATATGATAAGCTATTTCAAAACTAAATACGTAATTTAAAAGATAATTCATTAAATGATAACCATCTAATGGATAGATTAAAAATAGATTTAAAAAGATAATTGTTAAATTATAATTAATTAATAGCTGATAATAATAAAAAGATATATTGTGTTTTAATATAATAGTAAAAAATAATAATATAATCTGTCCAAAGATTCCCCCTATTCCAATTAATAAATCATGAGAAATTTTAGAATTAATTAGTTTATCAATTTGAATAATGCCACCAAAAGGATAGATAGTGATGCTATTAATCGGATATTTAAGTAATTTGATCATTACAATATGTCCTAATTCATGAAAGATGATTACAATTATTAAAGTAACTACGCTTTTAAATAAACCAGATAGTAATGCTAGAATTAAATATAAATAAGTTAAATAATTAATCTTCAATTTCATTTAAATAATTAGTAATATTTAAATTCTTTCCTTCTTTTTCGATTTTTAAATAAATCTTATTATTGATGGGTTTACCAATTATTTTATTTTTTTCAACATAATCATATAAAGCAACACTAGTATCTTCAATGTTTCCGTACCAAATATCAACACCATCAATTCCTTGAATAATAATGGTATTGCCAAAATTATCTTTATTACCACTGAAAACCACAATACCACTATTAAAGGCATTTACTAAACTATTATTCTCATAATTAAGTAGCTTACCTTCCAAATAATCTTCCATTTGATAATTATTCTTTAAGTTTATTACCTGACTCGATAACCCTTCTTCTTTTAAAAAGATAGGTTTACCAATAACTTTTTGATATAGTTTTAAACCCTTATTAAATCTTAAATTATTATTGCGATAGTATTTATCAAAATTATTCTTAAAATTTTGATTATAATTATTATAGATTAAACATAATAATATTAAAATTATTGATATTAAAACTTTTGATAATGCCTTCTTAATATAAATCACCTAATTAATTATATTTAAACCAATCCGTTTTATGATCATAATAACTATAATAATTATTACCAATAATAATATGATCAATAACGTTTATTCCAACCAAATTACCACATTTAATCATTCTTAACGTAAATTCATCATCCATTCCACTAGGCTCTGCGTTCCCACTAGGATGATTATGAACTAAAATAATTTTAACTGCTAAGTAATCAATAGCTTTCTTAATAATCTCGCGCGGATGGAAAAGACTTTGATTAATTGATCCCTTAAATAAGATTTCATCTTTAATTATTTGATTTTGATTATTTAGGAAGATAACTAACAGATTTTCTTGATAACAATTTTTAAATTTATATTGATATTTGGCAAAGATTTCTTCAGCATTTTTAACTTTAGTAATTATTCTTGAATCATTAGCTCGGCGTCCTAATTCAATAGCTGCTAATATGGTCGTCGCTTTAACTTTACTTATTCCTTTATATTTACTTAATACTTCAATGCTTAAATCACCTAAATTATATAACGTTTTAGCACTGCTTAAGATTAAATTACTAAGTTCAATGGCACTAGTGTTTTTATATCCGGTTTTAATGATTATTGCTAATAATTCTGAATCAGTTAGATTTTTTAAACCATATTTAATTGCTTTTTCACGGGGTCTAGAATCAAGTGGAATATCTTTAATTAGTTGATTCAAGATAACTTTCTATTAAATCTTTATTAGTCATTGCTAAAGCATTCGCACCTTTAGTTAATGAATCATATTCTTTAACTAAATTATAGAATTCTTTATTTACTGAAATTTTCTTTTCATAATAATTCAGATTTAAACTTTCTAAGTATTCTTCATTTAATTTAACATTATTAATAGTAATACCTGCATAAACACGATAATAATCGCCATCATAGAAGATATATCCAATATTATTTTTATTGATATATTCTTTAGCATTATCAATTTCTTTGAACACCCCTAATTGAAAAACAGTAACGGATTTACTATCAATTACATTCATCAATGATTGATCCATTTTAAAATAAAACATACATGAAATAATTATTCCAATTAAGATTGTAATACTATAAATAATAAGTTTCTTTTTCAATTTCTATCACCATCCGTAATATAGCAAAATCATTTAAAAAATATTGTCGAAATAATGCCTCTACTATTATATTATCGAAAAAGATGAGATTTCCTTTTTTTGCCATAAAAAAAATAGCATTAACTGCTATTTTTTCTTAGTCTCATTATATTCTTTAATAATTTTTTGATATTCTTTATAAACTTCTTTGGCTAAATCATCCCAATGTTTGTATAAATCACGGTATGCTCCTTCAGATACGGTTTTATATAACTTTGGATCATTAAATATTTCAATAATACGATTAGCAAACATCTTAGGATCATTAGGAGCCAAGAATCCATTAACATTATTCGTTACATTACAAGCTGTAATAGCACCATCAATAAAGATAGTTGGCGTCTTTTGACTTGACGCTTCAATTTGAACTAAACTAGATGCATCATAGATTGATGGGAATACAAATAAATCAGCACGATTATAGATTTCCGTAATTAATTCACGATCCATGATTTTACCAGTAATTATAACATCATCATTTAAACCTAATTTGTTAATCTTTTTGATTAATACTTCCCCATCTTCAAGAGTTCCTACAAACATTAATTTAAACTTAAATCCTTTATCTTTTAAATGTTTAGCAACATCGACAATAAATAAAACATTTTTTAAAATATTAACACGTCCTAAGAATAATAAAACTCGTTCATTTTCTTTAAAATCATATTTTTTATTAATCTTTTTGTGACATGATGAAGATATTAATTTTAAATCAGTACCATTTGGTAACACTTCTGGTCTTTCTTTAGCACCAAAAGAATAATATAAATCAGCAATACCTTCGTTAACCGCATAACACTTATAACAACGATTAAAGATTTTCATAATTGCCTTAACCATAGCATTTGTAACTAAGTCTGATTTACTATAACGTTTAAATTCTTTTTGAAATTGGGTATGCATAGTTGCAATAACTGGAATATTCAATTTTTTACCAATTCTTATACCATGGAATCCCATTATTGCCGGAGAATGAACATGAATGATATCAAATTTTTCATCTAATAGCATTTTTTCTTCTTTGCGGGATAATAACACATTAGCAACATGATAGTCCGCAATACGTAGTGGATGACTCTTAATGTGAATTACCTTATATGGAAAATTATCAATATAAGATTTATTAATGTATGGCACAACAATAACTACATCTGCAATTTTTGATAATCTTCTAGCATAGTTATCCATTACTTGAATTACCCCGTTAATTGAGGGATAAAAATCATCCATAAACAGTCCAATTTTTAATTTTTTCATTTAATCACCTAATTATTAATATTGAATCCCCCAAATAGTGTGATATTTAGCTTCTTTACCACAAATAGCACATTTACCATCGATTAATGGCTCTTCAGTAATGCATCTTGAATTACAACCTTTAATTTCTTTAACGAGGTCTTCACAAGCTTGATCAACATACCAATCAGCATGAATAAATCCTGGTTGGTTATTTAAAATATTTTCAAAATCAGCTAAATTATGAGCTTCAAAAGTTAAAGCGTCTCTACGGTTAATTGCACGTTGATACATATCTTTTTGAATTGTTTCAAGTAAGTTAGCAACGTATGCAGTTATATCCTCATTTAAAGATACTTTAATCTTTTCACTAGTATCACGACGTGCTGCCGTAATTTCATTATTTTCTAAATCACGAGGTCCAATTTCAAGACGAACTGGAATACCATTTACTTCGGCTTCGGCAAATTTAAATCCTGGTGATTTATCAGTATTATCAATATATGAAACAATATTATTTTGATTTAATTTAATATTAATTTCATTACATAAATTAGTTACTCGTTCGTCGTTACCAATTGGAACAATAACAACTTGTTTTGGAGCAATACGTGGAGGTAATACTAAACCTTTATCATCAGCATGAACCATAATAATGGCTGCAATAGCACGAGTTGTTTTACCCCAAGTTGTATAGTAAGCATATTCATCTTTGTTTTCTTTATTGGTAAATTTAAC
The DNA here is from genome assembly GCA_016282415.1 of Caryophanales bacterium. Lineage (GTDB taxonomy): Bacteria > Bacillota_I > Bacilli_A > RF39 > UBA660 > RGIG8386. Next base: position 7,755 of record JAEEKO010000056.1, read on the forward strand.
ATCGTATGCTTTACTAAACTTTTGACCAAAATAATGTGAAGTTCCATCTTGTAAACAAACACCATTATACATTAAGTCTTCATTAGTTAAAGTA
>JAEEKO010000057.1 GCA_016282415.1 Caryophanales bacterium
AATTTATTTGAAAAGAAATTTAAGGGTATGACATTTGATGCTTGTACCGTTGTTGGAAATTGCTTATTAATTACTCGTGATTGTTTGGATAAAGTTGGATATTTAGATGAAGCTTATGGTATGGGTTATGGTGAAGAAACTGATTATCAATTCAAAGCAATGGCTAAAGGTTTTAAGGCAAAAGTGTGTATTGATACATATGTTTTCCATAAATCTGAAGTATCTTTTGGAACATCAAAAGAAAAACAAGAACGCTTAAATAAAAATCGTGAATTATTTTTTTCACGTTGGGGTGAAGAATATAATAAACTTGCTAAAGAATATGAAAAAAATGATCCTGTTAAATATATTAATGAACATTTAACTGAGGAAGATAAGATTCCACAATTGGATACCGCTATTTATTTAAATGGTATTGTGCAAAATGCTGGTGGAGTACATGTTGTGGTTGATATGGTTAATTATTTAGCAATTAATAATCAAAATGTTAATATAACTTATGATGTAATGAGTAGTTATAAAGAAATAATGCTATTTAATCCAATTGAATCCAACGCTTTGGATAACGTTAAAATCAAGAAGATTATGGCAACAATTTGGTCTTCAGTTTTTAGTGCTAAAAAAATAGCTGATGCTAAAAAGTGCAAATTAATTTCTTTTGTACAAGGTAATGAAGTATATTTTGAAAATGGTGGAGCTTATGGTATTGTTGAAACAAGTTATCGTATCCCTGATTCTATTTTAACTATTTCTAATTATTTAAAAAGTACTTTAAAAGATGTATATGGAATTGATTCAACATTAGTTTCTAATGGTATTAATACTGATTTAATTAAAAAAAGTAATGATAATAAAAAAGTGAAAAATATCACTATTGTACTTAGAAATAATGTAATGAAGGGCGATTGGTTATTATTAGAAGTTATTAGAAAACTTGATAATAAGTGTAAAGATATTAATTTTAATATTGTTTATATGAATGAATATCAAGAATTTCCTAAATTAGAAAATAATAAAATAACTAAATATTTAGGCCCATTATCTCGTAATGAAGTAAATAAAATTTTACAATCATCAGATTTATATATTGATGCCTCATTAAATGAGGGATTTGGATTAACGCCTCTTGAAGCAATGGCAGCTGGAAATGTATGTATTGTATCTAATTCATTTGGTGTTAATGATTATATGGTTAATAAGCATAATGGCTTTATTATAAATAATGTAAATAATTCTGATGAATTTGTTGATGCGACATTACAATTAATTAATGACTCAAAATTATTTAAATCAATGTTAGAAGAATCTAAAAATACTATCAAGAAAATGGATTATGATGATCGTGTTGATGAATATATTAAATATTTTGAGGAAGCAAATAAAATAAAAAATAATCGTAAATTGACTCAAAATGATTATGAAATTATTAATTCTATGTTAAAAACAAATGAAGTTACAATTCAAAAAAAGAGAAAAGTTTATTATATTGCTAGATTAATGCCAAAATTTATTAAGAAGCCTATTAAGAGAATAGTTGTTTTACTATATGGCTGTTTTGATCATAACTAATTTAAGGATGATATTATGAAAAAAAGAATAATTGATATAATTAAAAGCAAAGAATTATTAATTGCTATACTAATAATTGCTTTTGTATATTTTATATTATTCCCAACTTTGATTTTTTGGGATAGTGGACATTATATGTCTTTTGTCGCTATTTTTGAAAAAAAAGCACCATGGTCAAGTTGGGATGTTGTGAGGGGTCCTGTATTTCCATTACTTATTTATTTGTCAAATTATATATTTGGAAAAACTTCTACGGGAATGTTAATAACTCAAGGTATATTCTATTTAATACTATTTATTTCCACATATTTAATATTTAGAAGATTATCAAGTAAAAACAATAAGGTAATGTGTATTGTGGCTTGTGCAGTATCGTTTGCTTTTTTACTGGTTGATCCAATTATTTTTGGATATATGCATAGTTTATTAACCGAATTTGTTGCTATATCAGTTTCACTATTAATGTGCTTTTTATCTTGGAAATGGATTGATATCAACTATAAAAATAATAAAGTTTCATATATTATTTTTGTAGTTGTATTTCCAATTTCAATTATTGCTAGTTACTTTTTAAAGCAAATATATGTATCAATTGCATTATTTCCATTATTAACTGCTTTTATTGTTAGTATCTTTTATGATAAATCATGGAAATCTTCACTTTGTCGACTAGGTGTAATATTATTTTCGTTATTACTACTTGTTGGAAGTATTAAAGGATGGAATGTATTTCTTAAACATAAAGGCGTAAATACTTCAACAGATAGAAATGTTACAGTTTCTTTTGGTAATACATTAATTCAGGCATTAGGCGATTATCAACTTGAGAAAGTGGTTACTGAAGATAATATTAAAGATTATAAATTAAGTAAATCAGATAAAGAAATGGTATCTAAAAATATGGACAGGTATTCAGTTATTAATTTAAAAGATAATAATAAAGTTAAAAAATCTTATTTAATAGCTTCCAAAGATGGTAATGTTTCAACAATTAATGCTGCAATGTTTATTATGAAACAAACTTTCACTAATTTTGCTAATGTTTTTGATTCGTATATGGCTAATTATTTAGCGATAGCAAATATTTATTCAAAGAAAACTACTGATAGTATTACTTACTCCGTAGACAAAAGAATTGATTTGGATTATTGCCATGAAAATTGTGCCATTGCTGGTAAAATTAAAGAAGATAAAAATAATATAGCTTATATGTTAGATGACGCTCGAATTAGAGTTGCTGATTATGAACAATTTAATAATTCGCCAGTGCGTTTAAAAAAGATGTTAGATAACAATTCACCAATTTCACAAGCAATATTTAAAATTGTAATGGTAAGTTTACCATTTACATTTATCACATCTTTGGTATTCTTCTTTGTGTTCAAACGTGTGGATAAGAAGTTATTATCTTTACAAGCTATTACATCAACATATTCTTTATTACATTATTTAGCTCATGTTGGTACTGGTATGAATATAGATCGATATGCGAGTCCAGTGTATTATACCGGCTTATTAACACTTATTTTATTAATTATTTGTATTATTAATCAAATAATTAGTAAAAATAAGGACAAAAAGACTTTATAGAGTCTTTTTTTATGTTATAATAAAAATGGTGGTTTTATGGGTAAAAACGCAGATGTAGATAAAGTATTAATAGTAATACCTGCTTATAATGAAGCAGATAATATTGAAAAAGTAATTAATGAAATAAAAAAAGATATAAATTATGCTGATATATTAGTTATTAATGATTGCTCAAAGGATAATACTGAAGAAATAGTTCGCAAGAATGGTGTTAAGTGCATTAATAATATTTTTAATATGAGATATGCATGGGCTGTTCAAACTGGAATTAAATATGCGTATCAAAATGGATATGATTATGTAATTCAAATGGATGCGGATGGTCAACATATAGCTTCAGAAGCTGAAAAATTATATAAGGAAATAAAGAAAACAAATGCAGATATTGTAATTGGCTCAAGATATCTTGTAGATACTGGTTATCCTTGTCCATTGTTCAGAAGAATAGGTACAAAGTTATTTGAAATAATTATCAGATTATTTACTCATAAAAAAATAGCTGATCCACTTTCTGGTTTTCAATGCTTAAATAGAGATGTTATTGAATATTATTCAAAAGTTGGAAACTATCCCGAATTTCCTGATGCAAACTTAATTATGGAAATGTTGTTTAAAGGATATAAAATCACTGAAACTCCCGTAAAAATGCGTTTAAGAGAAACTGGTGAATCAATGCATGGTGGTTTTATTAAACCAATAAAATATATGATTAAACAATTTTATGAATGCGTTGTATTGGTTGTTAAGTATTTTGGTAAAAGGAGAATCAAGAGATAATGAAAAGGATTTATTTTATTGTATTAGCGGCACTTGTAATTATATATATGATTGTATCAATTAGAAAAAATAAATTAAGTGTAACTAATTCTTTCTTTTGGATACTATTTTGCATATGTATGCTAGTGTTATCGATTTTTCCAAAGTCTTTAGACTGGTTAGCAAAATTGGTAGGTATTACTTATCCACCAGCATTGTTTTTAACTATTGCTGCTGTTATATTGTTTATTTTAAATTTCATTCACTCAAAAAAGATTGAAGTGTTGAATAAGAAAGTTACTGATTTGGCGCAAGAATTAAGCGTAGTAAAGGAAAAAGTAAATGAAAAAAAATGATGATTTAATTTCCATAATTGTTCCTTGCTACAACGCTGAAAATTATATAAGACAATGTATTGAATCAATACTAAACCAAACGTATGATAATTTTGAATTAATATGTGTTAATGACGGTTCCACTGATTGTACTTTGGATATTTTAAACGAATATGCTCAAAAAAATAAAAAAATGATTGTGCTTTCAAAAGAAAATGAAGGTGGCAAAAATGTTGTTAAAACTGGATTAACTGTAGCTAAAGGCAAGTATGTATGTGAAATAGATAATGACGATTATGTTTCAAAATATTATTTGGAAAAATTACATGATTGTGTCATTAATAATGATGCTGATATTGCGGTGTGTGGATTTCAAAGAATTGATTTTGAAACTAAAAGGGTTTATTCTAATGAAATGAATAAATATAATATGACGTTTACAATTAATGATGATCCCGGGATATTACTTGAAGTTAATACTTCCATGTGGAATAAGATGTATAAAAAAGAGGTATTTGCTTCAATACTTGATTATAAATTAGATGCGCTTGCAATGGGCGATATGGTTACAATGATATATATTTATAGTAAAGTTAATAAAATTGCGATAATTAGTGATATACTATATTATTATCAAGTAAGAAAAAATTCTAATGTTACGGATATTCCTAAGAAAAAATTAGATACGGTTTATGATAATTTAATTAGAATTAGAAGAGATTTTTATGAAAAAACTAATCGACTTGAGTTCTTTGATACTTATGCCTTTTTACATTTAGGTGTTTCAATTGTGTATCGATTATACTTAGCAAAAAAAGATTTTAAGCTTTTATTTAATGATAATTATAATATTTTATGTGATAAGTTTCCTTTATGGAAAAATAGTAAATATATATCTATAAAGTACGCATTAAAAAACCGAAGGAATTTTAAGCTATTAGTTTGCAAAGTATTTTATAAATTACATTTATTTAGTGTGTTTATTGCTATATATAGTTTTATAATAAATAATTTAAAAATAGATATTAAGTGGTAGGAGGTTTGTATATCTATGAATAAAATAATGGTAACGGAAGCTAGTCTTCCAAATTTTGAAAAGTATTGTGAAAAGATTAAATTGGTTTGGGATAATCATTGGTTAACCAATAATGGTATTTTGCACAACGAGTTAACTGAAAAAATAAAGGAATATTTAAAAATTGATAATATCACTCTATTTACGAATGGCCATTTATCATTGGAAATGGGGCTTCAGTTAATGAATTTTCCGAGAGGATCTGAAGTTATTACAACTCCATTTACTTTTGTTTCAACAACGCACGCAATTGCAAGAAATGGGCTTATACCTGTATTTTGCGATATTAATCCAGATGATTATACTATGGATGTTAAAAAGATAGAAAGTTTAATTACTGATAAAACTGTTGCAATAATGCCTGTTCATGTTTATGGGCACGTATGTGACGTTGAGGCAATTGAAAAAATTGCAAAATGTCATAATCTTAAGGTTATATATGATGCTGCCCATGCTTTTGGAGTTACGTATAAGGGTAAGTCCGTTGCGTCATATGGTGATTTATCAATGTTTAGTTTTCATGCCACGAAAGTGTTTAATACAATTGAAGGTGGTGCTCTAGTTTATTCAAACCCGGAATATAGTGAGACATTGAATCAATTAAAAAACTTTGGTATTACTGATTATGAGAGAGTGGATTATATTGGTGGAAATGCTAAAATGAATGAATTTCAAGCAGCAATGGGACTATGTAATTTAGAAGAATTAAATGATAATATTACAAAAAGAAGAAAATTAGTGGAATTGTATAATGAATTGTTATCTACAATTAATGGAATTAAATTTAATGAAATACAAGAAAATGTGGTATCAAATTATGCTTATTATCCTATTGTAGTATTAGATGAATATGGTTTAAATAGAGACGAACTTTATGAATTATTAAAAACATATAATATTTATTCAAGAAAATATTTTTATCCAATAAGTAATGAATTTGAATGCTATAAGAATTGTAAGGGATTAACGCCAATTGCTAAGGACATTTCTGAAAGAGTAATAACTTTACCTTTATACTCAAACTTAGGTGAAGAAAATGTAAGAAAAATATGTAAAGTAATAGAAAGAAGACAATAAATGGCAAAAATAATAGGCATAATGCAGCCATATTTTATGCCTTATATAGGCTATTGGCAATTATTAAACGCGGTTGATGAATATGTTGTTTATGATGATGTCAACTTTATTAAAGGTGGTTGGATTAATCGAAATCGTATATTATTAAATGGTCAACCTCAAATGATAAATGTGCCTATGCTTGGTGCTAGTTCTAATAAGTTAATAAATGAGGTTGGAGTTAATTCAGATCAAAATATTCGTAACAAGACTTTAAGAATGCTAATCGCTGCATATTCCAAAGCACCGTATTTTAATGATGTATATCCTATGTTGGAGAATGTTATTAATCATGAAAGTGGAAATCTCGCTGATTATATTGCTTATTCAATTATTCGAGTTTGTAATTATTTGAATATTGATACTAAAATATTATTATCATCGAGCTTAAATAAAGATTGTTCACTTCGTGCACAAGACAAAGTTATAAATATTTGCTCGTTATTAGAAGCTACTTGCTATTATAATGCTATTGGTGGTCAAAAATTATATGACTATAAATCGTTTTCAAATGCTGGTATAGATTTATGCTTTCTTAAAACAAATTTTATGGAATATAAGCAATTTGATAATCCGTTTGTAGAGTCCTTATCAATAATTGATGTTTTAATGTTTAATTCAGTTGATGAAGTTAAAACAATGCTATGCGATTATGAATTGATTAATCAAAAGCAATTAGAATTGAGGTAATTATGGAGAAGAAAAAAATTATTATATTTGGTGCGTCTGGTAATACTGGCAGTTATTTAACAGATTATGCTAAAAATTTTTTTGATAATGATGAGTATGAAATTGTTGCTGTTGGAAGGAGAAAAACTGATTGGTTCGATAGTATTGGTGTTAAATACTATAGTATTGACGTATCTGATAAAGAAGCCTATGATCAATTACCAAAAGATAATGTTTATGCTGTTATATATTTAGCGGGGGTCTTACCTGCATATATGAGTGGATATGACCCATATAAATATATTAATATTAATATTTTGGGTGCATTAAACATGTTGGAATATTGTAGAATTAATCATGCTGATCGCGTAATATATACCCAAACTATTTCTGATTTAAGTAATTATTTTGGTAAGGTTAAGGAGTTAACGCCTGATATGCCAAGAAGTATTAAAATGACAGGCGATCATGCTTTATATGCAATTTCAAAATCTACTGCTGTTGATATGATTGAACATTATCATCAAGAATATGGAATTAAAAACTTTATTTTTAGATTACCAACTATATATCAATATACCAATGATGACGGATATAATGTTGATGGAGTTTATCGAAAATTAGGTTATCGTATCTTAATTGATAAAGCTATTGCTGGTGAACCTATTGAAATGTGGGGTAATCCTAATCTTGAAAAAGATATTGTATATGTTGCAGATTTTAGTCAAATGTTATGTAAGGTAGTATTAGCTAATCGTAATACTGGATTTTATAATGTAGGTACTGGAAAGGGCGTATCTTTAAAAGAACAAATCGAAGGTATAATTGAAGTTTTCTGTGACCCTGAACACAAATCGGAAATTATTGCTTGTCCAGAAAAACCAGATAGTCCAGAATATATTATGAATATTGATAATGCAATTAAAGAGTTAGGTTATGAACCACAATATGATTATATTTCTTACTTAAAAGAATTTAAAAAAGAAATGAAGTTAAAAAGATTTGAAGGGTTAGGAAAAAGATAGATGAATAATAAGAAGAATTTTATTTGGAATTTCGTTGGGTTAAGTTTTTATGCATTAGTATCATTTATACTTTTAATTGTTGTTAAAAGAATAAATGGCATTGATACTGCAGGAGTATTTACTTATGCGTTTTCATTAACGACACTATTATTTTATGCTGTTTTATATTATTCACGAGTTTATCAAATAGCTAATTATAATAATAATAAAAATTTTAATCAATTTTTTTCATTTAAAATTATTTCATCAATTGTTGTAATCGTTTTCACCGTTATTTTTTCTTTAATTAATGGATTTTCAAAAGAAAAAATATTAATCATTGCAGGCTTATTAGTTTTTAGATTAGCTGATGCATTTTCAGAAACTTTTTATGGGTATATTCAAGATAAAGGCTTTTTATATAAAGTAGGAGTATCATACACACTAAAATCATTAATTGGTGTTATTGCATTTATTGTTTATGATTATTTTACTCAAAACGTTTTTTTATCAATTTTATTATTAGATTTAATTAATGTTTTATTTATATTGATTTATGATTCAAAGAATTATAAATCAATTAATAGTAAAGAAAAATTTAAAATTGATTTTAGTAAATGCGGATTAATTCTTGCAGAAGCATTTCCTATATTTATTTTCTCATTTTTAAATATTTATTTAGCAAATGCTCAAAAATTAACCATAAATTATTTTGTGTCTGATGATATTCAAACCATATTTGGTATTTTAATAATGCCTGCTACGGTTTTATCATTAATTAGTGGGTATATTATAATGCCATTTGTTAGTACCTTAAAAAATAATATTACTAAAAAGAATTATAAATCATTTTATAAGATTTCTTTTAGCATTATGGGTGTTTTAATTGCTTGTGGAGTATTATGCTCCATAGGAATATATTTAATTGGTGTTCCAGTATTAAACATTATTTATGATTTAGATTTAGTAAAATATAAATTATTATTAGTCATTGTTATTATCGGAGCAACATTTAATGCTTGCGCTGCAGCATTATCAAGTATTTTAATTTTAAAAAAGAAAAATGTAATGCAAACTATTTTCTATTTAATTTCATCTGTTGTTGGGACAGTATTAAATATTGTATTAATTAAGTATCATGGTATAAACGGTGCTGTTTATTCATATATGATAATTTATATTATTTTATTTATATTATATATTGTATATTTTATATTAATAAAGAGTAAAGAGGATAAATAATGAAAATATCAATTATAACAGTTTGTTATAACTCAGAAAAAACAATCAATGATACTATTACCTCAGTATTAAATCAAACTTATCAAAATTATGAATACATAATAGTTGATGGTTTATCAAAAGATAAAACAATGGAGATAGTTAAAGAATATGAATCAAAATTCAATGGTAAACTCAAATATATTTCTGAGAAAGATAATGGACTATATGATGCAATGAATAAGGGAATTAAAATGGCATCTGGTGATATTATCGGAATCATTAATTCTGATGATATTTTGGCTAATGAAAATATTTTTCAAACTATTATAGATAACTTTTCTAGTGA
>JAEEKO010000058.1 GCA_016282415.1 Caryophanales bacterium
ATGTTGAAAAAGCAAGACTGGATAAAGCTTTATCAAATGAAGAAATTATAACAATTATTACCGCATTTGGCACTGGTATTGGTGATGAATTTGATTTATCTAAACTTAGATATGACAAAATTATTATTATGACCGATGCCGATGTTGATGGATCTCATATTCGTGTTTTATTATTAACATTATTTTATCGTTTCTTTAAACCTATTGTTGAAGCAGGTCATGTATATGCTGCTCAACCACCTTTGTATTGTATTAAGCATGGCAAAACTCGTAAGTATGTTTTAACTGATGCGGAACGTAATCAATATATTAGTAATTTAGATTCTAAGATTAAATATGAAGTTCTTCGTATGAAAGGTCTTGGTGAAATGGATGCGGAAGAGTTATATGTAACTACAATGGATATTGAACAACGTGTATTAAGAAAAATTACTGTTGATGATTGTGTTGCTGCTGACGCAATATTTGAAAAACTTATGGGTGATGAAGTAGATCCTAGACGTGATTTTATTGTTGAATATGCCGGATATGGTAATATCAACTTAGATATTTAGTAAGGAGGTTTTATAAATGGAAGATGAAAAAAATTTATCAACTACTGAAACAAGTAATGAACAAATAGTTAATGAAATTTTAGAAGAAGAAAATCAATTCAGTGGTGATTTTCATGAAAGAAATTCATTGCAAGAAAAAAATATTGTTGATGAAGTTAAAACCTCATTCTTAGAATACTCAATGTCGGTAATTACATCTCGTGCGCTACCAGATTTAAGGGATGGTTTAAAACCAGTTAATCGTCGTATTTTATGGGCAATGAATGAATCTGGATTATTTCCTGATAAACCACATCGTAAATCAGCAACAACTGTTGGTTATGTTATGGGTAATTACCATCCACATGGTGACTCATCAATTTACGAAGCAATGGTTCGTATGGCACAAGATTTCAATCAACGTTATTTAATGGTTGATGGCCACGGTAACTTTGGTAATATTGAAGGTGATGGGGCAGCAGCAATGCGTTATACTGAGTCACGTTTATCTAAATTATCGCTTGAAATGTTAAGAGATATTGATAAAGATACTGTTAACATGGAAGATAACTATGATTATACTAAAAAGGAACCTAGTGTTTTACCATCTCGTTTTCCTAATATTTTAGTAAATGGTACAATGGGTATTGCGGTTGGTATGGCAACTAATATTCCACCTCATAATTTAGGGGAAGTAATTGATGGTTGTGTAGCTTATATTGATAATCATGATATTGAATTAAAAGAATTAATGCAATATATTAAAGGCCCAGATTTTCCAACTGGTGGTGTTATTTTAGGTAATAAGGGAATTGTTGATGCTTATACTACTGGACGTGGTTCAATTACAATTCGTTCTAAAGCCGAAATTGTTGAAGAAAATGGTAAACAACAAATTATTATCACTGAAGTACCTTATGGAACTAATACATTTGATCTTAAACAAAAAGTTGCCGAATTAGTTCATTCAAAAGTATTAGATGGTATTAGTGATTATCATACTGATTTAAAAGACGGTGTTAAAATCACTATCACATTAAAAAGAGATGCTAATGCTCAAGTAATATTAAATAATTTATATAAACATACTGATTTTCAAAAATCATATGGAATTATTTTATTAATGCTTGATAATGGGGTACCTCGTACTTTAGGTTTAAAATCAATTATTTCTAAATATATAGATTATCAAAAAGAAGTAATTATTCGTCGTACTAAATATATTTTAGGTAAGGCTGAAGATCGTGTTCATATTTTGGAAGGTCGTAAGATTGCACTTGATCACATTGATGAAGTAGTAAATATTATCAAAAATAGTAAAACTGAAGAGATTGCTAAGGCTGAATTAATGAATCGCTTTGGTTTAGATGATATTCAAGCTACTGATATCTTAAATATGAGATTAGGTAAGTTAACAGGCTTAGAACGTGAAGCTATAGAAAATGAATTAAAAGAATTAGCCGAAAAAATTAAAGATTACTTAGATATTCTTGCTAAAGAAGAAAGAGTATTAGGTATTATTAAAGAAGAAATGCTTGAAATTAAACGTAAATATGGTGATGAACGTCGTACAACTATTGATATGACTGCTATTGATTATATTGAAGATGAATCATTAATTCCAAATGATAGCGTTGTAATTGCATTAACTAATAATGGTTATATTAAACGTACTACATTAGATACATTCCGAACTCAAAACCGTGGTGGTGTTGGAGTTAAAGGAATGGCTATTAATGATGAAGACTACGTTAAGTACTTACTAAATATTAATACACATGATTATGTATTATTCTTTAGTAATAAAGGAAAGGTATATCGTATTAAAGGTTATGAAATACCTGAATATAGTCGTCAATCTAAGGGATTACCAATAATTAATTTATTACAAATTGAAAAAGACGAAATGATTAATTCAGTAATTAGTATTTCTAAAGAAGAAGAACTTGAAAACTTACTATTTGCTACTAAGACTGGATTAATCAAGAAAACAGCAGTTTCTGAATTTGATAATATAAGAACTAGTGGTAAAAAAGCGATTACATTAAAAGAAAATGACGAATTAATAGGTGTTGTTAAAGTAAAAGAAAATGACATGGTATTAATTGGTGCAAGTAATGGTCGTATGGTAAGATTTAATGAAAATGAAATTAGATGCATGGGACGTACTGCATCAGGAGTTAAAGGTATTAACTTATCTGATGGCGAATGTATTGGTGTTATGGTATCTAAAGAAGATGATAAAGTATTAATAGTTACTGAGAAGGGTTATGGTAAACAAACAAATGTTTGTGAGTATCGTGAAACTAGACGTGGTAGCAAAGGTGTTAAAGCATTAAATATTACTGATAAAAACGGAGCGATGGTAGCATTTACTATTGTAGAAGAAAATAAAGATGTAATTTTAATTACGGATTCTGGTATGTTAATTAGAATGCCATTAGATCAAATATCAACATTAGGTCGTGTTACTCAAGGAGTTAGATTAATTAATATTAAAGATAATCAAAAGTTATCAACAATTAGTCTAGTTAGTAAAAATGATGAAGAAGATACTGAGGTAACTGAAGGACAAGTTAGTGAAGAATCAATTTCATCTGAAGAAAGTAATACTAGTGAATAATTAAAACAATGTTCCACGTGGAACATTGTTTTTGTATGTTTGAATATATATGTTCCACGTGGAACATATATGATACTGATAAAATTATTTCCCGGGAAATATTAAATGATTATAATTATATATACTTTTTATATTTATTTTTACAATAATTTGGTTAATATATCTAATGTTCCACGTGGAACATTAGATAAAGATGATTAAGTAAATACGCAATGTTCCACGTGGAACATTGCATAATAGTTTGTAATAATAATAAAAATGATATAGCTTACAATAATTATAAAAATATTGTCACTTAATTATTAAAATAATTTAATTTCAATGTTCCACGTGGAACATTGAAAGACAAAATTGTATGATTAAATTATTTCCCGGGAAATAAAATACGCGGAAATAATAGAATTATTAACAATATTTTATATATGTTCCACGTGGAACATTAAAAATATTGTTTTTTTAACTATATTAATATATACTTTAAAAGTGCAACAGGAATAGTGTAACCTGGTCAGAGTAGGAATACAGCAGCCACATCATTTCCTTCCTGTGTGCACTTTTTTTATGGAGTGATTAATATGAATATTGAAAAGGAACTATTAAAACTATCTAAAAAAGCATTTAAAAAGAATGAAATGCCGGTTTCATGTATTATAGTGTGTAATAATAAAATAATAAGTAAAGCCTACAATAAGAAAAATAGTTCAAATTCGGTAATAGATCATGCTGAAATCATCGCTATAAGAAAAGCTGCTAAGAAACTTAAACGTTGGAATCTATCAGATTGTGAATTATATTGTTCACTAAAACCATGCAAAATGTGTGAAGAAGTAATTAAGCAATCTTATATAAAAAAAGTATATTATGTATTAGATAATGAGAAGGTTATTAACTATAAGTATGATATAGAACAAGTGTTCGCTAATAATAGTGAAAATTTTCAAAAAATAATTAAAGAATTCTTTGTAAATAAGAGATAAAATGGTATAATTTAAGTACAGGTGATATTATGGACTACAAAGTATTATATCGTAAATATCGTCCTACTTGCTTTGATGAAGTAATAGGTCAAGAATATACCATAAAAATGTTAAAAAATTCATTTATAAATAATAAATTATCACATGCTTTTATCTTTACTGGACCACGTGGTACTGGTAAAACAAGTACTGCTAAATTGCTAGCAAAGCTTGTAAATTGTGAAAATCCAATTGATGGAAAACCCTGTAATAAATGTGATAGTTGTTTAAATATAAATGATAATCCAGATGTAATTGAAATTGATGCGGCATCTAATACTGGTGTTGATAATATCCGTGAAATTATTAATAATGTTAAAATAGCTCCATCTTTTTCAAAATATAAAGTATATATAATCGATGAAGTTCATATGTTATCAACAAGTGCATTTAATGCCTTATTATTAACATTAGAGGAACCACCTAAAAACATTATATTTATTCTTGCTACAACTGAGATTCAAAGTGTTCCAATTACGATATTAAGTAGATGTCAAAGATTTGATTTTTCACGTATTTCTCCTGATATTATCTTTAATCAATTAAAGAAAGTATCTGAGATTGAAGGTATTAAGATAGAAGACGATGCAATTCGTGAAATTGCCGAAATATCTGAAGGCGGGATGCGCGATGCCTATAGTATTTTGGACCAAGTATCTAAAAGTGATAAATTAATTACGGTTTCTGATATTAATGATAATTTTGGAATTATATCTAAGGCTAATATAAATGAATTAATTAATGATGTTATTAATGGAAATGTACAAAATGTTATTAATAAATTAGCTGATTATTCAAAATCAAGTACTAATTATATTGTGGTAGTTGATAAAATAATTGAATTATTAAACGAAAAAGTTAGAAATATTAAACTAGGAAACGAAAATGGGGATCCAATTTTATATAAAAACTTAGTTTTTGAGTTATTAAAATTGTATAATTTAAAAAATATTAATAACCCATATTTAATACTCGAAGTTACATTATTGAATTACTGTAATAATTCGCAAAATTATTTCCCGGGAAATAATTCAGACACTGAAAAGTTACAAGAAAAAATACAAAAAAATGACAAAGCCGTTGAAAAAGATATTGTTGAAGAAGTGCCTAAAATAAAGGAAATAGAAGAAATTAAGGTTGAAAATAAAGAAGAAAAAATTTGTTCTGATTTTGTAAGAGTAAGAATTAACAATACCTTTGTAGAAGCTAATAAATCATTCAAACAAGCAATGATCAATAATTACAAAGATTTCTTAAAAAAAGTTGATAATATTTACAAAAATATGTTAGAAGATTCGACAATTGAAGTTGCAAGTGATAAATATGCAATTATTGTTTTTGAACATGAAGCTACAGCAAATGTTGCTAATAGCAATATTTTAAATATTGAAGAACAATTTAATAATATTGTTAACCAAAATATAAAATTTGTATGTATTTCTAAAGACTTATGGAATACTGTGGCCGAAGAATTTAAAAAAAATATTAAGAATAAAATTAAATATGAATATATTGAGGAAATAGAAGATAGTTCAAATGAAGTATTTGATACCTCAATTGTTGAGGTTGTATAGGAGGAATAAAATATGAATATGCAAAGTATAATGGCACAAGCACAAAAAATGCAAAGAGAAATTACTAGTAAGAAGGAAGCAATCAATAAAATGTTATTTGTTGGTGAATCCGAATTAGTAAATGTAACTGTTAATGGTAAAAAAGAGGTTACTAAAGTAGAAATTAAAAATGAAATTGATGCTTCTGATAAAGAAATGTTAGAAGATATGATTCTTCTTGCAACTAATAAAGCCATTAGTTTAGTTGATAAAGAAGTAGAAAAGCAATTAGGTCAATATAGTTCTGCACTTAATGGTTTAATGTAATGTATCCAAAAGTTTTAGATGAAACAATTAATTATTTAAAAAAACTACCAGGTATTGGTGATAAAAGTGCAGAAAGAATGGCATTAGCATTATTAAGTTATGATGATCAAGAACTTGAACAATTTGGAACTTTAATTGCTAATATAAAAAAGAAATTACATCCATGTCCTATATGTGGTTATTTAACAGATTTAGAAAATGAATGTAGTATATGTGCTGATAGTGGTAGAGATAATAATTTAATTTGTGTAGTTGAAGATTATAAAAGTGCATTCTTATTTGAAAAGATGGGGACATTTAAAGGTAAATATCATATTTTAAATAATTTGATATCTCCAATGAATGGAATTAATCCTGAAGATATAAATATTTTTTCATTATTTTCAAGAATTGAAAAACTAGATAATCCTGAAATTATCTTAGCTCTTAAATCAACGATGGAAGGTAATGCGACAACTTTGTATATAACAAAAAAATTGGCTGGTAAACCAGTAACTATTTCAAGATTAGCTACCGGATTACCAATGGGTGCCGAAATTGATTACCTAGATGTTATGACATTAAGTGGAGCAATTGAAGATCGTAAAAAAATATCATAATTAAGATTCAGTTGAATAATATTAAATGGTGATTATATTGCTAAAAAAAATATTGCGACGTTTGGTTATAAGTATTTCATCAATTTATTTAATAAATATTTTTCTAAACGTTATTGATGTATTTATACCATTTAATATTTTATCAATTGTTATTGTATATCTATTAGATATTCCTGGAATAATAGCAATGATTATTTTGTCATATATTATTTAGAATGGTGGGTTTTATGAATAGCAGTAGTTTGAAAATTATTTATGAAAAATTTAATGAGAATAAAATGTCTCATATTTTTTTAATTGAAACAAATGATATTGAGCAAACTACTGAAAACTTAAAAGATATAATTGCAACAATGATTAATAAACTAGATGGTTATGAAAAAGATAATATTATTAAAATGATGAATAATAATAATTTGTTGGATTATTATGTCATAGAACCAGATAATAATTCTATAAAAAAAGATCAGATAGTTGCATTATTTGATAGTTGTAAATCAATACCTAACTATTTAAGTAATAAATACTATATCATTAAGGAAGCTGAAAAGATAAATATTAATTCTGAAAACCGCATTTTGAAGTTTATAGAAGAACCTGTACCTGGTGTTTATGGATTCTTAATATGTAATGATTCAAAACAATTACTAAAAACAATTATAAGTAGATGTCAGAGAATAATTGATTATTACCCAGATAAAATTGATTCAGAAAATATCGACGAAGTAATTATTAAATATATTAATGCCATTGAGATGGATTCATCAATTAGTGTTAATTCAATCCTTAACGAACAATACTCTGAGCGATTAGAATATATAGATTGTTTTAACAAAATAAAAAGTATTTATGAATTATTATTAAATAACCAATTAAATTGTAAGGAACTTGATAATTTAAAAAGATTAAATATTAAACAGATTTGTGGTAGAATAGCATTAATAAATGAAATTATTGAAAGATTAATTGCAAATTGTAATATTAAACTATGTTTGAATTACTTCATTTTAGAATTGAGGAAGTTAGATGAATAATATTTGTGGTGTTGAATTCAAAACCGGTGGAAAATTATATAATTTTAATATTAACGGTTTAGATTTAAAAGTAAATGATTATGTTATTGTTGATACTGAAAAAGGATTACAATATGCCAAGGTAATCAAAGTATTTGAAGGTGATACTTCAAATGTTAAACCAGTTGTTAGAATAGCTAGTGACAATGATAAAAAAACATTTGAGCAAAACTTGGTTGATGCATCTAAGACTTTAAAGAAAGCAAGAAATATTGCTGAAGAATTAAAACTAGAAATGAATATTATAGATGCTTCTTATACGTTTGATCGTAAACAATTATTGTTTACATATGTGGCTGATAATCGTGTTGATTTTAGAGAGTTAGCAAAACGCTTAGCAAATGTTTATAAAACCAGAATCGAATTACATCAAATTGGTCCACGTGACAAAGCTAAAGAAGTATCTGGAATAGGAATATGTGGTCGTCAATTATGTTGTGTTAAAGTTTTAGGACATATTGATTCAGTAAGTATGAATATGGCAAAAAACCAAGGTTTAGCACTAAATCCAAGTAAGATTAATGGTGCTTGTGGTCGTTTATTATGTTGCTTAGCATATGAAGATGAAGTATATTCTGAATGTCAATTCGGATTACCAAATGTTGGTCAAACGGTTGAAACTCCATATGGTAGTGGCAAAGTTATTAGTGTTGATATATTAAAGAGAAAATATAATGTTAACATTGATGGTGATGTAAAAACCATTGAGGCTCCAAATGATAAAAAATGATTTATTTGATTATGAACCATATAAAATTTATCAAGATAATCAATTCTTTAAATTTTCGCTTGATTCAATTTTATTAGGGGAATATGTTGATAAAAAAAATAAAGATAAAAAAGTAATTGATTTATGTTGTGGTAATGGGGCAATTCCATTAATTCTTCATTATTACGGTTTTAGTAATTTAACTGGTTTAGAATTGCAAAAACCAATTTATGATTTAGCAATAGCTAGTTTGAAGGAAAACAAAGTTGAGAATATTAATATAATCAATGATGATGTTAATAATGTTCGCCATCTTTTTAAAAGTGAATCATTTGATATTGTTACTTGTAATCCACCATACTTTAAAACTAATCATTCTTCATTAATTAATGATAATGAAATAAAAGCAATTGCCAGACACGAAATTAAATTAGATTTAGATAACTTATTAAAAAATGCTGCATATTTATTAACTAATAATGGTATATTATATATGGTTCATCGCAGTGAACGATTATTTGAAATTGCTAATATTAGTAATCACTATCATTTAACTATTAAAGAAGTGGTTTTTATTGCAAGTAATCAAGATAACTATGATATGGTTTTAATAAAATTAATTAAAAACGGTAACGATGGTGTTAAAATTAAAATGATTAATGATATAAACTCATATAAGAGTTATAAAAATATGTTTGAGAGATGATTTTATGAAATTAATAGTAGGTTTA
>JAEEKO010000059.1 GCA_016282415.1 Caryophanales bacterium
CAATAGCATGTATTTCTTGTTTATGAATTATTAATAGATACCCATTATTTAAATAATCTTGATAATTATTTAAACTAATAATTTTATGATTAGGGCCAGTGATATTTCTAAAGAAATGTTTATTATCATTAATATTATCAAGAATATAGGAGTTAATTTTATCCGAAGAACAGATACTTTCTAAATAAACTAAATCAACATTTTTAATAGTTGAAATATTTAAATCATTAACTCTTTCATAATCTTTTTTAATTTTCGATAATATTTTCATAATTCCACCTATGTATAGTTTTGACATTATTGCTAGTTTTATTACAAATTTATAGGTATAATTAAGTTAGTGATTGTTATGAAATATGAAATAGTAAAAATGGATAATATGGGTCGTGGTATTACTTATGTTGATGGTTTAATAACATTTGTTCCTAAAACCATTGTTGGTGATATAGTTGAATTAAAAATTGTCCATAGTAAAAAGAAGTATAACGAAGCTCAAGTTATTAATTATGTTAAGAGAGGTTCTTTATATAAAGATGCAATATGCCCATACTATAATCAATGTGGTGGTTGTGACTTAATGAATCTTAAATATACTGATCAGTTAAATTATAAAAAGGATCGTATTAAAGATTTGTTCTTAAAATATGCTAATACTAAAGTTAATCCAGTGATTATTAATAAGAATCAATTAGGTTATCGTAATAAAATAACATTACAAATAAATAATGGTGTTATCGGATTAGTTGATTTAAATAATCAAGTTATTAATATTAAGTATTGTAATATTGCTAAAGATTCAATTAATAATTTTATAAAGATAATTAAGGATTTTAAAGTTAATAATGGTAAGGTAGTTATTCGTGTTAATTATAATGATGAATTATTAATCTGGTTTCAAACCAATGATGATTTAGTAATACCGGATTTAAAAGATTTTAAGATTGCAGGTATTGTTAAAAATGATCAAGTAGTTGTTGGTGATAATAACTTTATTGATAAAGTTAATGATTTATATTTTAAAGTATCATATAATTCATTTTTCCAAGTTAATAATTTAATTAATGAAGAATTGTTTAATATTATTAACAATCATATTAATAAAGGCGATAAGGTATTAGATTTATATTGTGGTGTTGGAACAATCAGTATTAATGCTAGTTTAAAAGCTAAGGAAGTTATTGGTATTGAAATTGTTAAAAACGCTATTATCGATGCTACTTTAAATAAAGAAATGAATAAAAGAAATAATGTTGAATTCTTATTAGGTGATGTTAAAACAACAATTAATAATGTTGATAAAGAATTTGATACGGTTATTATTGATCCACCACGAAGTGGTATTGATCAAAATAGTTTAAATTATATTTTAGATAAGAAACTTAATAAATTAATCTATATTGCGTGTGATCCATCATCATTAGTTAGGGATTATGAAAAGTTAAAAGATTTATATAATCTAAAAGCGTTATATTTACTAGATATGTTTCCTAATACATATCATTGTGAGAGTGTCTGTATATTAGAAAGAAGGAGTAATTAATATGAATAATAAAATCAAAGATGTAATGTCATTTTATGCATTATGTAGCAAATTAAAAGATACAATAAGAAAAGGTCCATTAACTTGGAATGCTAATAGAGAAAGAATAGAGAGTGTTGCAGAGCATATATATGGTGTCCAAATGTTGGCAATATCTATCTATTATCAATTTGGATATAAACTAGATTTAAACAAAGTAATCTATATGTTAGCTATTCATGAATTAGAAGAAATTGAAATCGGAGATTTAGCATTCTATGAAACAACTAAAGAAGATAAATTAGAAAAAGGAAAGAATGCTACAGATTATATTTTAAAGGATTTGGTTGGAAAAGAAGAAATATCTAGATTATTAGATGAATACAATGAAAGAAAAACTGATGAAGCAAAATTTGCATATCATTGTGATAAACTAGATTGTGATGTTTCAATGAAATTGTATGATCAAGAGGGATGTTTTGATTTAAATAATCAACCGAATAATCCAATAATAGATTTACCTAGTGTTAAAAAAGTACTTGATAGTGAAAGTTGTATTTCAAACGCATGGATTGAATTTGATAGAAGCAAATTTGAAGATGACCCGATATTTGTTGAAATAATAAATTGGTTAAAAGATAATAATATATAAAATGATTTAGCACTAATACGCAAACATGGTTAGAGCACTTAGCACTGACACTGATACAACCCATTGCGAGAGTGTCTGTGTATTAGAAAGAAGATAGATATGAAAAAGCAAGAAAAAATAATAATATTTAGTCATGAAAATGATATTGATGGTTTAGGTAATATCATTTTAGGAAAAATGGCATTTGGAGAAATAGAGTATGTTTTAGCATCGAATGTCAATATACTTGAAGCAAAGTTTAGGGATTGTTTAGAAAAGGGGTTATTGCATAGCTATGATAGAATTTTTGTGACAGATCTAGCGCTATATAATCCATCTCTAGAAATGGTTAGTAAAGATCCTGAACTTTCAAAAAAAGTTCTAGTTTTTGATCACCATAGATCAGCATTAAATGAAGCATGTGATGCATATAGTTTCACAAAAATAGTAGAAACTGATGAGAACGGAAGAAAAAGATGCGGGACTGATTTATTTTATGAGTATCTAGTGATGAATGGATTATTATCAAAAACAACTTCTTTAGACGAATTTGTAGAATTAACAAGATTAGAAGATACATGGGAATGGAAAAAAACAGGTAAAAAAGGACTAAAAGCACACGATTTAGCAATTCTTTTAAATGGAATTGGGCTAAAAGATTATATCGAAAGTATCTATACTAAAGTAAAAGAAAATGAAGGCTCATTTGAACTTACAGAAAATGAAAGAAGAGTAATTGAAGAGAAGAAAGCAGAATATTTAGCAAAACTACAAAGAATATGGAGTGAAGCTGAATTTTTTGTAGATGAAAATGAAAACAGATTTGCAGGAGTATTTGCTGATTATGAATACAGAAATGAATTAGGTGAATATGTCAGGGAGATTAATCTAGATGATCTTAAATATCTAATTATTATTGCACTAGAAAAAGGAGAATTTGGGCAAAAATCATATCGATCAATCGAAGCAGGTTTTGATGTTGGTAAAATAGCAGAAGCGCATGGTGGAAATGGTCACCCAGCAGCCGCATCAGTTAACATTACAAAAGAACAAAAAGAAAAATGTCTAGTTCTTAGAGATAGAAACCTAAGGGAAAGTATTAAATATTTAGTAGAAAGTAATTATTCAGAATAATTTAAAAATACCAATACTTGAGAGGAGTTAAACATGAAAAAAAGATTTGCAATCATTGAAATCGGTAGTTATAACACCAAAACCCATGTTTACGAACAGGGAAATGTTATATATGAAGACAATACTACTATAAAACTTAAATCAAATTATAAAGAAAACAATAGAATTAATGATAATGATATAAGTATGATTATTTCTATTATAAAAAAAGCATTAACATTTACGGAAAATGTTCATGTATATGGATGTAGTATATTTAGAAATATAACTCCTGAAGAATTAGCAGCTGTTAATGATAAAGTGTTTGGTGAATGTAACTTAAACATAGAAGTAGTTTCTCAAGAAGAAGAAGCTTATTATACCGCTTTGGGTTGTTATGCGAATGTTGATTATAATGGTAATATTTGTGTATTCATCGGTGGTGGTGGATCTATCGAACTTATCTTTGTAAATAATAAAAAAGTGATTGATAAAAAATTATATAACTTTGGTGTTGTTGATGTTACAAATAAATTTGAAAGTTTAAAAGATGATATTCCAAGATGTACCTTTGATGATGTATATGAATATATTGCTGGATTAATTACGGATATTAGTATAAAGGCTGATGTATTAATTCTTGGTGGAGGCGATCATTTTTATTGGTATAACAATGCAGGGTATCAATTATTAGATAATAATATTTATGAAGAAGTTAATCAAACAAAAATGATTACTATTGATATGAGTGATAAGTATGACCATGATGCCTTAGTAACATCACTAGATGATATTCGAAATAATAGTGATAATCCAAATTGGTTTGATGGTTCAAGAGCAATGAAGGTAATTACTAATTATATTTCTCATCAAATTGATGCTAAATATATTATTCCAACAAAAATTAATATGGAGGATGGAATAAGGAGCACATTAATTTAGAAAGGAAAAATAAATATGAATAAAATCTTTAATTGTTCGAACTGTTTAAGGATGCAATATGAGTTATTAAAAGGTATGTTTTTTGATGATATTGAAGAAACTAATAATTATGTTCTTTGTACTTCAAAAGTAATGGATGATTGTTTTTGGAATTTAGCATATTTAAAAAATAAAGCCGATAATGATATATTGGTGGAAATTGAAAATAAATTAATTGATTTAAATCGTGCTCCTTGTATGTATATTGGACGTGATGATGAATCTTTTAAAGAGAATAAAGCATTATTATTAAATCATCATTATCAAATAAAAGATACTGATGTATTTATGATTTTAACTGATTACCAAAATGTTGATTGTGATCTAAAAATAAAAGTTGTTGAATCAGAAAATGAATATCAGGATTTTATGAAAGTTTTAGCTTCAGCTTATAATGATAATATTGAAAATTCTGATGAAAATGTTTATGCTGATGCAGTAACCAAGTGTTATTATGATGCTGTTAAAAATTCAATTAATAGTGGTAAGACGTATCACATTATTGGATATAATGAAGATAATAAACCAGTAAGTGTTGCTACCCTTAATGTTGCTAATGGGGTTGGTATAATAAACAATGTTGGTACAGCCCAAGGATATTGGAATAAAGGATATAGCAAACAAGTTTTAACTTTTTTAATTAACCTTTTTAAAGAAAAGGGTGGAATTGATTTAATACTATGTACCGAGTACCAAAGTAAGAATCAAACCTATTATGAAAAACTTGGATTTAAAGAAATATATGTTATGGAACAATATATAAAATGTGAATAAAATTAGTAATAGTTATTGGCTGTTTATAAGTAAATAATGGAGGATAAAAATGATTCAAGAAAGAATACAAAAAGATCAAGCAAAGATTAATGATTTAAAAAAATTAGTGGATGACTATCAAAAAAAGATTAACGAGATATCAAGTGAAATAGATAGAATTCAATTATCAAAAGAAGAGATAAAACAGTTAAACAGTAAGTATAATTTCTTACAAAAAATGTTTTCTAAAAAATATAAACAATATCTTGTTGATAAAGATAATAATCGTAGAATTAGAGAAGATAATCGTAAAAAGGATGATCAAATTGATCAGTTAAGGAATCAAGCTAATAATCTATCTAATAGTATTACTAAACTAAATACTCAAATTGAAGAAATGGAAAAAAACCAGTTTTCCAATTTATCTAGTTTAGATCAAGTAAGAAAGTTATTAAATGAGAATGCTAATTTACGTAATGATAGTAATTTTATAAGGGAAATTATAGCTATTAATCCGGATTTTATTTATTTTGATAATACTAATGATCCAACTATTTATATTGATTATTTAAAAAGTAAAACCTTAGGTATAGATGTAAATGTTGAATTACTTGATAAACTTATTAAAG
Organism: Caryophanales bacterium; assembly: GCA_016282415.1. Lineage (GTDB taxonomy): Bacteria > Bacillota_I > Bacilli_A > RF39 > UBA660 > RGIG8386. The sequence goes on from JAEEKO010000059.1 coordinate 5,627, forward strand.
AATTAAATGACCCAAAAGAAGTAGATTCAGGAATGTATAAAATTCCTCATAAATATATTTTTGAATCAATTCGTAGTATTGTTGGGGGTAATATGATTAATGATACGTCAAAAAATCCATATGATGCTTTAACCATGTATTTTGATGCTGATGGTAAGTTTACTTTAGAATATGCCGAAACTTTGGAAAAATTATATAGTGATGAAAATCATATTTTTGGTATTCATGGGTATGGAAGAATGATGGGAACTGCTAACACCCCTAGTCAAGTCGAAGAGTTAAAGGAAAGTGAAAAAAGTATTTTTGAAAAAGGCCTTTGTGCTGCTAACTCAGAATGTGATACTAAAGGTCAAAATCCTCGATTGGAATACACGGCTTTTTATAAGGGTGAAGTTGATTTCAATTTTCTATATGCTTTAACATATGATTATGGGGCTTGTAGTGCTTTAATATTTATTCAACTACCAGCAGGTGCTATGGATCCTGGTTTAAATATTCCAATATGGGGTTCAACTTATGCATATAATTCGGAAGAAAAAAGAGATATTGCCAAACCTTATGTACTACCACAATATATAATTGGAGGTGTTATTAAAACCCCTCTTTATAAGGATTATAAAATAAACATTAATAATGTTGAAAAAGTAACTTATCCATATTTATATACTGATGGAAATGTTGGTAATGGTGGGCCGGTTAATATTGATAATCAAGAAGGTATTAAATTGTAATTAGAAAATAGCTTTATGTTATAATGAATCTATGAGTATGATAATTGTTTGAAGGAGAAATAATAATGAAAGAAACATATGGATTTTTAAAAAAATGTGGGGTATTTTACTTAGCGACGATTGATGGTGATAAACCACGTGTTAGACCATTCGGAGCTTTAAATATTTTTGAAGATAAATTATACTTACAAACTTGTAAAATAAAAAATGTTTCAAAACAAATGGAGGTTAATCCAAATATTGAAATATGTGGATTTACTGATGGCCAGTGGATTAGAATCGAAGCTACTGTTGTTCGTGATG
>JAEEKO010000060.1 GCA_016282415.1 Caryophanales bacterium
AAAGAAAATTTGTCAAATGTGTGCTGGTAAAAGCGTTGATTACAAAGATGTAATGATCGTTTCTAAATATATTAATGAAAAAGGCAAAATTATGCCTCGTCGTATGACTGGAGCATGTGCTAAACATCAAAGACACATTGCTAAACAAATTAAATATGCTAGATTTATGGCATTAATTCCATTTGTAAAGTAATCTAAAGATTACTTTTTTTTTGGCATTTTCAATGCTATAATTACTTATATAAAATAGGAGGCATATAAATGAAAATAATTGATGTTTATGGAAGAGAAATATTAGATTCAAGAGGTAATCCAACGGTTGAATGTGAGTTAACGATTGAAGGCAATATTAAGGCGGTTGCCAGTATTCCGAGTGGAGCATCAACCGGAAGTTTAGAAGCCTTAGAATTAAGAGATAAAGATCCTAAAAGATATCATGGTAAGGGTGTTTTAAAAGCTGTAAATAACATTAATACTATTATTAAAGATAATATTATTGACAAAGACTTTGATCAAAAGAGTTTAGATCGTTTACTAAATAAGATTGATGGCACTAAGAATAAATCATCTTTAGGTGCTAATGCGATATTAGCAGTATCTTTAGCTTTCTTAAAAGCTTGTGCATTAAGCGAAGGTAAAGAATTATATCGTTATGTAGCAAAATCTAAAGTAAGTATGCCAATTCCAATGATGAATATTATTAATGGTGGAAAACACGCATCTAATAATCTAGAAATTCAAGAATTTATGATTGTTCCAATGGTTAAAACTTTTAAAGAACGTTTAAGATTAGGCAGTGAAGTATTTCATACTTTAAAAGGAATCTTAAGTGATAAAGGCTATTCCGTAGCAGTTGGTGATGAAGGTGGTTTTGCACCAGATTTTAAAAATACGGAAGAAGCTTTAGATTTCATTATGGAAGCTATTAAAAAGAGTAATTACATTCCTGGAAAAGATGTATATATTGCCTTAGATGTTGCGGCAAGTGAGTATTATAATCAAGAAACTGAAATGTACACGATGAATGGCAAAGAGTTAACAGCTCGTGAACTAACTAATTATTATTTAGAATTAATTGATAAGTATCCAATTTATTCGATTGAAGACCCATTCTTTGAAAGTGATTTTAAATCATTAGCAAGATTTACTGAATTAACTAATAATCGTATTTTAATTGTTGGTGATGATCATTTTGTTACTAATAAAGAATTATTATTTAAAGGAATTAAAGCAAATGCTGCTAATGCAATACTATTAAAAGCGAATCAAATTGGTAGTGTAACTGAAATGCTAGAAACCATTGAACTAGCTCGTGATAATGATTATAAAATGATTATTTCTCATCGTAGTGGTGAAACGGAAGACACTTTTATTGCTGATTTAGCAGTCGGATTAGATATTCCATTTATTAAATCTGGTTCTTTATCTAGAATGGAACGTATTAGTAAATATAATCGTTTACTTCGTATTGAAGAGCAGTTAACTAAATCTAAATAATAGTTGCTTTTTAAAGATTTATAAGGTATTATAATTAATGAAATGGATGTGAAAACATGACAGGAGTATTAGAAATCGCTTTATTAGTTGTATCTGTTTTAATTATTGCTATTGTTTTATTACAAAGTAATAAAGCTAGTGATGCTGGACAAATTATTACAGGTGGTAACGAAGCATTATTTGCACAAACAAAGGAACGTGGCGTTGAATTATTAATATCAAGAGTTACAATGTTACTAGGAGTTATCTTCTTTGTAATATCATTTATCTTATTTGTAAGTTAAAAAAGCAGAAATGCTTTTTTTATTTGACACTTTTACACTAATATTTCTTGATTAAAAGATATTTAATGTCTATACTTAAATTAGGAGGATGGTATTATGCGTGAACTAATTATTGATGCATTAGAACCGGTTTTAGAACCTATTGAGTTTATAGATTTGTACCATCGTTGTAATATTGATAAACCAGAAGATATTAAGACGTTACAAGAAACATTAAATGAATTAGTAGAAGAATGTGTTGTTTTTCGTACTAAAAAAGATAAATATATTTTATTAAAAAATTGTTCTGGTCTTAAACTAGGACGTTTAGCATTAACGAAAAAAGGTTATGGTTTTGTTATTTTACCTGGAGAAGAAGATTTATATATTGATAAAGAAAACTTTGGTAATGCTACTCACAATGATGTCGTATTATGTGAGATTATCAGTGTTCATGGTAAAAAAGAAGGCCGTGTTTTAAAAATTGTTAAACGTGATTTAAAAAATCTAGTTGGTGAAGTAATGTTTTATCACAATAAAGCATTCTTAAAACTAGATGATGATAAGATTGATATTGAAGTAGAATTAAATAATCCTAAGAACTTAGTCGCTGGTCATAAAGTATTAGCACGTGTTACTAAGGAAATTACGAAACGTAAATATTTAGCAGATGTAATTAAAATTATTGGACATAAAGATGATCCAGGAGTTGATATTTTAAGTATTGCTTACAAATATGGAATA
>JAEEKO010000061.1 GCA_016282415.1 Caryophanales bacterium
GCAATGTGTCTTTGATGTTTAGCACATGCTCCAGTCATACGACGAGGCATAATTTTGCCTTTTTCATTAATATATTTAGAAACGATCATTACATCTTTGTAATCAACGCTTTTACCAGCACACATTTGACAAATTTTCTTTTTCTTACGATAAAATTCAGCCATTTTTTGTTCCTCCTTTATTAGAATGGTAAGTCATCATCACTTAAAGTAATTTCTTCACCAAAATCTTGATATGGATCAACTGGGATATCAGTTACTTCTAAGTCTTTACTTCCATTATCATCATTAAAATTCATATTATTTGATGATCCTTTAGAACCTAAAAATGTCACATTATCACAAACAACTTCAGTTACATAACGTTTTGTTCCATCTTGAGCATCATAACTTCTAGTAGTAATTCTACCTTCAACTGCTACTTGAGAACCTTTTTGACAATATTTAGCCATGTTTTCAGCTTGCTTACGCCATGCTACACAGTTAATAAAATCAGCTTCTCTTTCACCATTTTGATTAGTAAAATTACGAGCTACTGCTAATGAGAAGTTTAATGAAGCTATTCCTGATGATGTAGTTCTAAGTTCAGGATCACGAGCTAATCTACCAATTAAAATAACTTTATTCATTTCTTACTCCTCATCTAATTTGATGATTAAATGTCTAATCATGTTTTCATCGATACGAGCTTTACGATCAAACTCTTTAATAGCATCAGCATTAGCTTCAATTTGCATTACAAAGTAATATCCATTGATATTCTTTTTGATTTCATATGCTAATTTCTTTTCGCCCATTTCTTTAAAGTCAACGATTTTAGCTTTTAAATCAGTTAAAAGTTTCTTGTAACTTTCACAAGTAGCTTTAATTTGATCACTTTCTATAGTTGCTTTAACAATGAACATAATTTCATATTTATTCATTTGTTACACCTCCTTATGGTCATTTTGGCTTTATATCACTATAAAGCAAGGAGTAAATTCATTACTCGCATTGTATTATAGCAAATATTTGATAAGTTGTCTATTAAAATTACATCGCTAATTTATCATTTTCGTCATTATCCAATTGTTGTTCTACATTTTCTGAATAATAATTCATCTTAACTGATGTTATTTCACGGATCAAGTCTTCTTTAGCAGTTTCAACTCTTTTGACATTTTTATCAATATCAGTTGAATTATCAATTCCTGATAAATTATGATTATGAAAATACCATGCTTTATCTAGTTCTTCTTGCCATAAAACATATTTATTATAATAACCCTCGATACTTGTTTTAGCTTCTGGTGGTATTTTTTTACCACCATCTGGTAATACCGACATAAATTTATCTAAACTAACTACTGGCATATTATTCCATCTCCTAACTATATTCCGCTTTAATTATATAATAGAATTACTATAATCACTATAATATCGAGAAAACTTTACATTTGTTTTAAAAAGGAAGTATTTATACTTCCTTAAAAATTCTTAACGTTATGATAAATATTGGTAACATCCTCAATATCATCTAACATATTATATAGTTTCGTAAATACTTCTAAATCTTCACCTTCAAGCTCGATTAAATCCTTAGCATAGTATCCCTCTTCATCTAATTCATATTCTAGATTTGGATAAATACTATCTAATAAATCTTTAACTTTGTAATGATCAGCTAAATTTAAACTAATTATTAATACATCATTATCTACTTCAATATCAACTGGCTCAATCCCATTATCAAGTAACGTTTCAAAAGCTTGTTCTTCAGTTAAACCCTTGATTCCCAATAATGCTAAATAATCATAATTGTATGATACAGAATTAGATACTCCTAAACTTTTATGACATTTATTAAAAGCTTCACGTACAAATGCTACCGTACGGTTAACATTATCAGTTAAGGTTTTAATAATTAATGTTGATTGACCAGGTCCAAAACCTTCATAAATGATTGTTTGATAATCATCTGTACTAGAACCTTTAGCTTTATTAATAGCACGTTCAATAACATCATTAGGAACTTGATTCTTCTTAGCCTTTTCAACAGTTCTTCTTAATACTAAGTTATTATCTACTTCGGGAACACCAGTTTTAGCAGCTAAATAGATTTCTTTAGCAAACGTTGAATATAATTTAGCTTTCATTGCTCCAGTCTTTGCTTTACTTGCAGCGATATTTGGAAATCTTCCCATACTTTCACTTCCTTAATTCCTACATTATTCTATTATATTTTAACTAATTAATCAATTAAAAATAAACTTTAAATTACAAACAAAATCATAGATAAAATGATCAGTATTTCGATAATGTTTCTTAATATATTTAATACTTTTACGAATATCCTTTATTTGATAAAAATCATGGTTTTCTTTTTCTAATACATATTCCACTGATTTAATAATCGCTGATTTTAAATCAGTTACTTTAAAGAATCCTTTTATTCTTCTTAATTCACGATCGGTAATATTACGTCCAATAAAGTTATAAAAGAAATTACTACGGTTTTTAAAAACAAAATGATAACCATCATAACCCTTTAAATAACGAATAGTATCATAATAACCCATTTTAATATTTTCTAATATAATTCTTTTATTGACCGTTAGAATTGATCCAATATTACGCGATGGTTCTAAATAAACAATATTGGCACTATCACTTTCCACTTTATGAAATACACCAATACCATGCACTCTAACAGCAATAATATCATCATAACCGTTGTTAAGTGCCATATTAACTGGACATACATCATGGAATCCACCATCAAAATAGTATTCATTATCAATCAACTTTATTTTTTTGAAACCAGGTAAATAACAGGATGCATTAATATACTCCGTTAATTTACCTTCAGGAATATCTTTAATAAAGATTTCAACTGGTTCCATATTTTTACGTTTAACGGTTACTAAACCAAAATTAATCTTACTTTTACGCAATCTTTTCTCATCAACTAAGTTATTTAAATGCATAATTAAAACATCAAGATCAATTCCTTTATTCTTAATAATATTAACAACATCTTTAAAAAAATGAAAACTTAAACGATTTTCATTAATCGCATCAACGGTAGTTTGACTAAGATTTAATAATTCACCAACATTAACTTCTTGCCAAAACTTTTTTAATTGCTTAAAACGATGAGATGCAATCATCGCCCCATTAAAAGCACCAATTGATGCTCCTATTACACAATCAAACTTATATCCACATTCAACTAATGCTTCATAAGCACCAATTTCATAGGAACCTTTAGTTCCACCACCTTCAAGAATTAAGGCTCTCATAATTATACCTCTTTATCTATATTTGGTAAAAATGGTATTGCTAATAAACGATAGATTCGACGGTGATAATAATGTTTGCTACGTTTTACACGAATACGATATGACTCAATCGTTTCACTTCTAAAATGTAAGATTTTCTCCAATTCATCAGAATCTTCAACTGTTGTTGAATAAAAGTTCTTAGGAACAAATAATTTAGTAAACAAATAACGACAGGTTAATCCATTTAAAGATAATAATAAATGTTGATATTGTTTTAAAGAAAGAACACAATCTTTACCACCAGTCATATTATAGATATGTTTATTAACTTTATCATAGTTATCAATTGTTTTTACTAAACCATATGCACAATCAGCGTTAGTTATAACTTCAAACTTAGTGTTAGCTTTAACATTATAGATTGGATAATCATTTATAAAATTACCTAATACTGCCGGAATACGATAGATTACATAATTCTTAGCTTCTTTTTTAATTAATGCTTCACAATCTAATTTATTCTTTATGTAATAATCAAATTCCGTATATTGTGGTTTTGTCTTAACGGTAACTTTATCTTGTAATCCGTATAAACTGGTTGTTGATAAATAAATTAATTTACAAGTTGGATTATAAGCTTTAACGCCACGTAAAATATTCTTAATACCATTATATTCCATTTCTTTTAGTAATGATTTCTTTAAATCACCTAAAGGTGGAATAACTCCTGCTAAAAGATAAATATATTCATGGTTATTAACTAAATTATCAATTAAAATATGATCGTTCATATCACCATAAATAATATTAAGACGACGACGGTATTTTTTTAAAGCTTTAAATGATTTACGATTTTTTAAATCTACTGCCGTTATTTCATATTTACCTTCGCTTAGTAAATACTTGATTAATTCTAGCCCTATATTTCCGGCAGCCCCAAAAATTAATACTTTTTTCATATATTCACCTAAATTCAAGATAATTATATCATCTTAAAAATAATAAGTAAAACAAATAAAAAAGAGTTTAACACTTTAAATGTTAAACTAATTATCAAGTTGTTTAGTAAGTTTAATACCACTTTCTTCAACAACTGTATTAACTTTTTTTAAACACTCTTCAATATGAAGTTCATCATCTTTTTGAAGTAGGTTTAAATATTCACGAATTACCGCTTCAGTCTCAATTATTTTTTTATCAATTGATTGGTAATTGGTCATGTTATTTTTTAATTGGTCTAAATTGTTCTTATAACCTGCTAATTTTTCAGGATTAACATCAATACTTTTAATAAATTTTTCATATCGAAATTGTGCAATTGTTCCACCAATTAAAGGAACACTAACATGGGCAGCTAATAAAAGTCCAATATTTCTGGCAAATTCCCATAATCCACTACCTAATGCATCAAATCTTATTGCTACAATAAGTGCAAATGATAAAAATGCAAAAAAATTTAACATGTTATAAGTAGATTTAAAATAGTAATATTTATCTTTCTCATGTTTACTTATAATTGCTTTATCTACATCAAAAGAATTGATTTTTGACTTAGTATTAATTATTGATTCATTAACACTTTCCATTCTTTCAATATTGTCATATTTTGTTTTTTCCATTTCATTTAATACTTCGCTTAAATAATTTCTGAATTCTTCTTTACTCATTTTCCAAAACCCTCTTTTTAATGGATAGTAGTTGCTTCGATAACAATATTACCGGTCATACTAATACCAATTAAACTATTTTGATCTGTTCCATCTTCAGTTAACCATAAATATAAATGGTAATTCTTAGATGCAACAGTTTGTTGAATATTATTTTTAATTGCAAACATACAATCAACATCTTCATTACAAGATATTAATTCCGGTGCACCACCATCAATAACCGTGCCATTTTCATCAGTTAATTTCCACTTTAGACTTAAATCCATAGATGGAACTTGTGAAAGAATTAAATGATACTTTAGGTTATACGCTATCCCTGATGGAGATGTCGCGTTAATTGTATAATAAGTATCACTGGCTCTAGTAGCATAATCAGCATCATTTATTGGAATTAACATCCCGGTATTATGATTGTTTTCAATAATAGTAACATTAAAATTATTTGCTTTGATACTTACATTGCCAGAGCCAGTATTAGTAATATTTGGTAAGAAATAAGCATACGAAACACCAACTGCTACAATAAAAATAACAAATATCATCGAAAATAAAATTTTTGTTATATTATTTTTCATAATTTCTCCTTTTTACTCATGTTTATTATACTAAAAATAGCATATAAATCAACTAAAATATATCATCGCTAGCACTAGCATTTAAATCATAACTAGCAAATTCACCCTTTTTATATAAAGGATACGCTGCAGCACCAATCATTGCAGCATTGTCAGTACAATAGATAAATTCTGGTACGCTTAAATTGGCTTGATATTGATCGCATACCTTTTTTAATTCACTTCTTATATATTTATTTGCAGATACTCCACCAGCAATTATAACCTCTTTAATGCCCGTATTTTCAAGTGCTAGTGATAACTTACGAGCTAATAAATCGGTAGCAATAGTTTGAAAACTACAAGCTAAATTAGCTTTATTGATTTCATTACCACGCATTTTTTCATTATTTACTAAATTACTTACAGCACTCTTTAAACCACTGAAGCTAAAATTATAAGTATTATCCTTTACCGGAATTGGTAGTGGATAACTAGGAGTCCCTTCAGCTGCTAATTTTTCTAAATTTGGCCCTCCTGGATAAGGAATACCCATAATACGAGCTACTTTATCAAAAGCTTCCCCAATAGCGTCATCTAAAGTACTTCCTAATACTTCAAATTCATAATCTCCGGTCATTTTTACTAAATTGGTATGTCCACCACTAATTACAACGGCAAGTAGTGGATAATTCATAGTACGATCAATTTGATTAGCATAGATATGACCAGCCATATGATTAACTTTAATTAATGGTAAATTATAAACTAGTGATATCGTTTTAGCAAATTCCACACCAACTAATAAACTACCTAGTAATCCTGGAGCATAGGTAACCGCAACAGCATCTATTTTATCCATACCAATATTAGCTTTCTTCATTAATTGCTCATAACAAATTGTTACGGCTTCGGTATGCATTCTTGATGCGATTTCTGGAACCACTCCACCATATAAGGAATGAGTATCTATTTGGGTCATAACTTCTAATGCTACTACTTCAGTACCATTTTTCACAATAGCCATGCTAGTTTCATCACATGATGACTCAATAGCAAAAATAAATATATCTTTCATTAGATACTCCTTTCCATAATAATAGCATCAATATTATTTCCATAATAATTTTGACGATTATTAATTATTTTAAAATCATTCTTTTGATAAAATGCAATCGCACTACCATTATTTGCACGTACTTCTAGTAAAATACGGGATTCTACCCCTTTATTCTTAATAACTTCATTTAATAATAATGTTCCATAACCCCTATGACGATATTTAGGATCAATTACTAAATATAGTAATTCCATGGTTTCATACATCGTAATAAGCATAATAAAGCCAATAACAACGTTATTCTCCTCTATGACGTATATAATATATAAATTACTATCAATATAAGTTTTAATATCATTTTTTTCTTTAAAATTACTATCTAAACAACTACCTAATTCATTAATCTGATTAATATCAGTTAGTAACGGTTTTCTTATCATTATTAACTTCAATATTCTTAATATATAGTGGATTAACTAAATGGGGATTAAGATAAGGTAATTCTTTAGCTTTTTCAAATACTTGTTGATAATCAATTGTATCAACATTTATTATATTATTTTTGGTAACATATGTATCCACGTCTTCTTTTTTAATATAGATATATTCCGGATTAATAAAGCTATTTTTAAAAATTCCGACAAATAACCCATTATTTTCAGGAATAGATACTTGAAAATCAGAATTATCAACATTGCTAGCTAAGACTTGTAATGAACTAATGGTTTTAATTTTGATTTGATTTAAATATGCAATTCCCTTACATACTGTAACACCAATACGAACCCCAGTGAACGAACCGGGACCATTCACAACAATGATTTCATTTAAATCATGAGTGGTTATTTGATGATTATCAAGGATTTTCTTAATATTTGGAACCAAATATTCACTTTGATTACGAATATTAGTAAGTTCAATTTTATCCACAATAATACCATCTTTATATAGTACGACCACTAAGTTTAAGAAATGGGTGTCGACAAAAAGCGAATACATAATATCACCTCTCTATTTCATAATTATAACACAAAAAAAAGAACTTCGTACAAGTTCTATAAGACATAATTACATAAATCTTCGTATTCTTTACCATAAGGAATACATTTGATTACGCGGGTCTCTTCATCAATAACTTTAAAATGAATTTCTAAGCGTTCAGCCGGTAATTCATTTTGAATCATATCAGACCATTCAATAATAGTAACGCCACCCTTATTAAAGTAATCTGATAATCCGATTGACTCTTTACTTTCTTCTAAACGATAAACGTCCATATGATATAAAGGCATCTCACCATTTAAATATTCCTTAACAATATTAAAGGTTGGTGAAGTAATATTTTCTTCAATCCCTAAAGCACTAGCAAAACCTTTAACAAAAATGGTTTTACCACAACCTAATTCACCTACTAAACAAATGACCATATTAGGAAATTTCTCACTTTCAATATTTTGAGCAAGTTCCATCGTGTCAGATACAGATCGAGAAACTAGTTTATAATCATTCATTCTATTCACCTCATCATGTTAATTATAGCAAAGAGAAAAATATATATACAATAGTTAAAAGATAACTTTACATAAAATTTAATTTTAACTATTTTTATGCAAAAAAAAATTGGCAACTACCTATTTTCGCTTACACTATCTTCGGCGTTTAAGTGCTTAACTTCTCTGTTCGGGATGGGAAGAGGTGTGTCCACTTAGCTATCGTCACCAATAAAGGATTTTGTCCTTTAAAAAC
>JAEEKO010000062.1 GCA_016282415.1 Caryophanales bacterium
GAGGAATAAACTATTAAATATTACTATGTTTATTATGTTGTTTAGTGCTAGTTTAATATCTGTTCAATTCGGCAATTTATCAATAAATAAAATAGGCATTATTCCATTTTATGGTTTTATTTTATTTAACGAATTTAGCAGGAATAAGCGTTTAGTCATCGACAAAAACAATAGTATTTATTTCTTCTTTTTAGTTTTTACAATGATTTCATCAATGTTGGCTATTTTGCAACCTGTTATTACTGTTGATGGGTTTACTAGTACGCACGTTAATTATGTCATTCAGACACTCTTAATTTATTTGCCATTACTATATTTATTAACTTCATCAACACATAAAAAAGAATATCTTGATAGTTTTTTTAAAAATTTGATTATTATCATACGAATACATGCCATTTTTATATTACTTCAATTTACAATATATACGGTATTTAAAGTAAATATTAGTTCATTATTATATGATCAATTGTTGCATGGAATAACTGGTAATAAATGGACTAGTCACGTATATGGAACAAATATTGTTCTAAGAGCTTCCGGTTTAAATTACGATCCTGCCTTTGCTAGTTATTTGCTGATATGTGGTGTTATTTTCGATAAAAATAAGGTTTTTCGTGTGCTCTTTTGGCTATGTACTGCTTTAGCTCAATCAAGAACTGGTGTAATTTGTATATTTCTAATTTTCCTTTATAATTATTTCATAAATATTGATTTTAAAAATGCTAGCAAAATTAAGACTAATAAGTTCTTCGGAATTATTATAAGCATTGTAATTCTACTGATATTAGGTTTTGTGATTTCGAAAAGTGAAAGTTTAATGATACAAATAAATTCAATTACTGAACGTATTAAGGATGTTTTTTTGAACGATTCATCTCAAGATATTAGTACTGTACGTCACTCTACATATCCTTTACTAGCTATTAAGTGCTGGGCTAAGTTTAAAAATATTGTTTATTATTTATTTGGGGTTGGGCCTAGATCTTCTGGCCTTGCATTGCTTCAGTATTCATATAATTATCCGGTAAATTTTGCATTTTCACGTAATATGTATACTTCTGTTTGGTCTATCGAATGTGACTTTGCTGAATTACTACTTGGTTGTGGCATAATTGGATTTTTTTTCAATTATTTTCAACTATTTAGATTCATTCTAAATAAAAATATTTCAATAAAATTATTTGGATTTGCAGTTTTTATAATGGGCTTTATGTATGATTTTAGTCTGCTAACTATTAATGTAATTATGTTTATTTTTATTATAACAATGTCGTACGAGGTAACATATGAGTATAAAAGTGAAAAATAGAGTAGCAATAATTATTGTCAACTATAATGGGTTGCAAGATACTATCGAATGTGTTAAATCAGTTTCCGCAACTGAAAATGTAAACTATAAAATTATCATTATAGACAATGCATCTGATAATAATGAAGGTAAGCAGCTATGTGAGCTTTTTCCTGATGCAAAAGTAATAATTAATGACAAAAACATTGGTTTTGCAGGAGGAAATAATATAGGTATTGATTATGCTATGAAAAATGATTATGATTATGTGCTATTATTAAACAATGATACGGTAATTGATAATAAAATGATATATAACTTACTTGAGTACGCTAATTCAATAACCATAACTGTCCCTAAAATGTACTACTATTATGATAAAACAAAAATATGGTATGGTGGCGGAATAATTAATAAAATTACTGGAAATGCAAAACATTTGAAGTTTAATCAAATGGATGATGGAAAAGGCAATATCAAACACTGTAATTTTGCTACCGGTTGTTGCATGCTAATTCACCGTGATATTATTAGACAGATAGGGAAACTTAGTGAGGATTATTTTATGTACTGTGAAGATACTGAATACTCACTCAGAGCTTTGATTAATAACAAAAGTGTTATGTATGTACCAGAAGCAAAATTATGGCATAAAGTCGGTGCTTCTACTGGACAAGAAAAATCTGAATTGGCTATTTATTATAATACAAGGAATAAACTATTATATTTGCAAAAATACCATAATTATTTTAGCAAATTATCATATCCATATACGATTATTACGAGATATATACGAATATTTCAATATATGTTAAGTGGTAATTTGAAATGGAAGTGTATTATAAAGGGGATTAAGGACTATAAAAATGGAAGTGTGGGTAAAACTGAAAAATATTACTAGGAGGAATTATGAAAGAAAAATCATTAACTATTAATTCGATATATTATCTTTTTTACAACATTGCCAATGTTATTTTTCCGTTTGTCACCGGAATATATATTACTCACATTTTATTTCCTGACACTATTGGTCAAGTTGAATATGCAAGAAATTTAGTACAGTATTTTGTTATATTATCATTTTTAGGTATTCCTACTTACGGTATGCGTGAAATATCTAAAAATCGTAAAGATAAGAATGATCTTAGTAAGATATATTCCGAATTGTTATGTATAAATTTCATATCGACATGTATATTTGGAATTATTTATTTAATATTAATTTTTAATATTTCAATGTATAAAGAGAACATAGTATTATATTTGGTTACTGGTATATCAATTTTTTTGAATTTTTTCAATATTTCATGGTTATATGAAGGACTAGAAGATTTCAAATTTATATCTATTAGAAATGTTATATTTAAGATATTTTCTTTTATCTTGCTCTTAATTTTTGTAAAAAACGATAGTGATTATTTATGGTATGCTTTTATAACAGTTTTTGGTATTGCTGGTAATTATTTACTTAATATTATTAATGCACGAAATAAAGTAAAATTTTCACTTAAAAATATTAATTTAAATCGACATTTTAAACCAATCTTGTATCTTGTTATGGTTAATTTAGCTATTGAGATATATTCACTTATTGATATTACTATGCTAGGTTTGTTTTGTGAGAAATCAAATGTTGCATTTTACTCATATGGTAGCAAAATATATCGGATATTATTACAAATTATAAATACTTTTACAATGGTTTTAGTTCCTAAAATTTCATTATATTATAAAGAAGGGCGCATCAATGATTTCAATTTAGTGGTTTCTAAAACATTAAAGGTAATATGTTTGTTAGCTCTTCCTATAATTCTTGGAATTTGGTTTGTTGCAAACTATGTAATAACAAAAATTTATGGTAATGTCTATATAAATAGTGCATACGTATTAAAAATACTATCATTTATTTTAATAATATCTCCTATTGGTTATTTACTTGGCTCAAGAATGTTATTAGTAACTGGCAATGAAAAGAAAATGGTATATGCAGTATTTTCCGGTGCTATTGTCAATGTTATATTAAATTATATCTTAATACAAAAATATAGTGAAATGGGAGCAGCGGTTGCCTCTGTGATTAGTGAATCAGTGGTAATGATAGTGTATGTATTATTAGGGAAGAATTACTATAAATTACTAAATATGCCTGACACATTACGAAAAGAATTTGTAGCATTGATACTAATGTTTTTATATTTAATTATAACAATTAAATTACCTATTAATAGTTTACTCTTTGTTACCTTATTACAAATAATTGGTTCAATTATAATATATTTTGTTACACTAATTATTTTAAAAGAGAATGTAATATACGATTATTATATTAGATTTACTCATAGATACATTAGAAAAAACAGAGGAGAGTGCTAAAATGAAGGAAATTATTAAAGCATTACGAAATATTTGTGCTTCAATTGCCAAACTTGTGATAAATTCTATAATATTCTTAATAAGTTTGCTGATTTTTAAAGACAAAAAAATGATAATTGTTGGTCCCTGGTTTGGTGATAGATGGGCTGACAATAGCAGATATTTTATGCAAGATGCCCAAAAGCAAACAAAATACAAGGTATATTTAATTGTTAAGAATAAAAAATTATATAATGAATTAAATAAAAGCATTAACTGTGTTTATAGATATTCTTTGAAATCTATCTACCTTCATTTTAGGGCCAAATTTCACGTCGTTGATCAAGGCGATAAGAGTTTAATCGGATTTTTATCAGTTCGAGCTATTAGAATTAATCTTTGGCATGGATTACCAATGAAAAAATTATGGGATTTAGCATATAGACCTCCAAAAAATAAATTTGCTGCCAAATTAATGCAATTCAATAGAAAACTTAATGTATTTTTCAATGGATTCTGCAGTAAAGGTGGATGGGATAATTATTATTTATTAACTCCGTCGTTATATGATTGGGAAAATTTTTTGAAAATTTGTGTTAATGAGAAACTCGTAAAACCATTATTTGCAAAATATCCCAGAACTGATTATTTAAAGAATTATATTGATAGAAATAATATTATTTTGAGTGAAGAAAAGAAATATCTCGATTTAGTCAAAACAAAGGCCAAAGAAAAGAAATTAGTACTATATGTTCCAACGTTTAGGGATAAATCTTCTACACTAATCTTGGGGACCAATAATGATAACGATATAAATAAATATATCGAATTGTTAAATAAAAACAACTGCGTATTGGTAATAAAGATGCATAGTGCGGACATGACAATATTAAGCAAATATGACAACTGTATAATTTTAAATAATTATTGTGATATTTCTACATTTCTACCATATATGGACTGTTTAATTACGGATTACTCATCAGTATTCTTTGATTATCTTATATTTAATAGACCAATAATCTTCTATCCTTATGATTATGATTATTATGATAATAGTGATCGTGGTATATTACCAAATTATACTGTTCACACACCAGGTGAAATGGTATATAACTTTGAGGAATTATATACTAAAACTAAGGTTCTAATTAAAAATAATTTTAAAGACAAAAAAGAAACAATGAGAAAAGAATTATTACAGAAAACGATTGATAGCTCATTTCCTAGCGTGCTTGAAGCAATAGATAATTTAAATAAAAAATATTAAACGGGATTTTATTCCGTTTTTTTGTTGAAAAAAGCAATATATTTTTGTTATAATAGTACCTAGGTGATTATATGGCATATTATATAGCAAATGATATTAAAGGCATAATATTAGCTGGTGGTACTGGTACTAGATTATATCCAATAACTGAAGGTACTAGTAAACAATTGTTACCAATATATGATAAACCGATGATATTTTATCCGTTATCAGTATTAATGCAGGCTGGAATTAGAGATATATTATTAATTACGACAAAAGAAGATCAGGCTAACTTTAAAAGACTGCTTGGTAATGGTCATCAATTTGGAATAAATATCGAATATGTAATTCAACCTAGTCCAGATGGACTTGCGCAAGCATTTATATTGGGAGAAGAATTTATCGATAATAATCCATGTGCGATGATACTTGGGGATAATATATACTATGGTAATGGATTAGAAAGGGATTTATATACAGCTACTGAAAATGCAATTAATGGATATGCTACTATCTTTGGATATAAGGTAAGAGATCCTGAAAGGTTTGGCATAATGGAAATTGATAGGCATAACAATGTTATTAGTGTTGAGGAAAAACCATTAGAACCAAAGAGTGATTATGCAATTACAGGATTATATTTTTATCCTAAAGGCGTATCTGATATGGCTAAGATGGTTAAACCATCC
>JAEEKO010000002.1 GCA_016282415.1 Caryophanales bacterium
TAGCTTTGAATTTAGTATGAGGTGTAACAGTTCCAGGTTTAGCTAAAACTTGTCCACGTTCTACTTCTTCACGAGCGATACCACGTAATAATGCACCTGCATTGTCACCAGCTTCAGCGTAATCTAATGATTTACGGAACATTTCAATACCAGTAACAACAGTCTTCTTAGTATCTTTTAATCCAACGATTTCAACTTCGTCATTTAAGTTTAATCTACCACGTTCAACACGTCCAGTAACAACTGTACCACGTCCTGAAATAGTAAATACGTCTTCAATTGACATTAAGAATGGTTTATCAGTATCACGAACTGGTGAATCAATGTATGAATCAACAGCAGCCATAAGGTCTTTAATTGGTTGAACCCAATTTTCATCACCTTCAAGAGCTTTTAATGCAGATCCTCTAATGATTGGACATTCTGAATCGAATCCATATTCACCTAATAATTCACGAATTTCCATTTCAACTAAGTCTAATAATTCTGGATCATCAACTTGGTCACATTTGTTCATGAATACTACGATTTTAGGTACACCAACTTGGCGTGATAATAAGATGTGTTCACGAGTTTGTGCCATAGGTCCATCTGTAGCAGCAATAACTAAGATAGCACCATCCATTTGTGCAGCACCAGTAATCATGTTCTTAACATAGTCAGCATGTCCTGGGCAGTCTACGTGAGCATAATGACGTTTTTCAGTTTCATACTCAACGTGTGCAGTATTAATAGTAATACCACGTTCTCTTTCTTCTGGAGCTTTATCGATATCAGAATAAGCAACAAAGTTACCAAAATATTTTGTAATTGCAGCAGTTAATGTTGTTTTACCATGGTCAACGTGTCCAATAGTACCAATATTAACATGCTCTTTTGTACGGTCAAATTTTTCTCTTGCCATATTAATTTTCCTCCTTAAACAATATACTTATATTTTATCTAATGCTTGAACTATTTTCAAGTATTATTTTTAGTTAACGCTGTTTTTCTTAATGATTTCTTCAGCGATTGATTTTGGAACTTCTTCATAATGGTCTTTTTCCATTTGGAAGTTTCCACGACCTTGGGTATTACTTCTTAAATCAGTAGCATAACCAAACATTTCTGATAATGGTACCATTGCCATGATTCTTAAAGTATTACCAATAGATTCTTGACCAAGTGGTTTACCACGACGTGAAGTTAAGTCACCCATAACGTTACCCATGTATTCTTCTGGTACGTCAACAACTACCTTCATGATAGGTTCAAGAATAACTGGTTTACATTTATTCTTAGCTTCTTTTAATGCAAGTGAAGCAGCAACTTTATAAGCCATTTCTGATGAGTCTACATCATGGTAAGATCCATCGAATAATGTAGCTTTAACATCTACTACTGGATATCCAGCTAAGATACCACCTTGCATTGCTTCTTGTAAACCTTTATCAGTTACTGGAATATATTCACGAGGAACTACACCACCAACGATAGCATCGATAAATTCATATCCTTTACCAGGTTCATTTGGTTCAAATTTGATCCAAACATGTCCATATTGTCCACGTCCACCTGATTGTTTAATATATTTACCTTCACATTCAGCTGCAACTGTGATTGTTTCACGGTAAGCAACTTGTGGTTTACCTTTATTACATTCAACGTTGAATTCACGTTTTAAACGGTCAACGATAATGTCTAAATGAAGTTCGCCCATACCTGATAATACTGTTTGACCAGTTTCAACATCAGTTTTAACACGAAGTGTTGGGTCTTCTTCTACTAATTTTTGAATAGCTAATGCCATCTTGTCTTGATCATTTTTACTCTTTGGTTCAACTGCGATATCAATAACTGGTTCTGGGAATTCCATACCTTTCATGATACATGGATTCTTTTCATCACATAATGTATCAGCAGTAGTTGTATCTTTTAATCCAACTGCAGCAGCGATTTCACCAGCATATACATCAGTAATTTCTTTACGAGTATTTGCATGCATTTGTAAAATACGACCAATTCTTTCTTTTTCACCCTTAGTTGAGTTTAATACATAAGAACCACTAGTTAAGTGTCCAGAGTAAACTCTGAAGAATGATAAACGTCCAACAAATGGGTCAGTCATAATCTTGAATGCTAAAGCAGTAAATGGTTCAGAATCACTAGGATGTCTTAAAACGTCATTACCGTTTTTATCAGTACATTCAATAGCTTCAACATCAGTTGGTGCAGGTAAATAATCAATAACTGCATCAAGTAATGCTCTAGTACCTTTGTTTCCTAATGCATCAGCGCATAATACTGGGAAGAATTCTACAGCTAAAGTAGCTTTTCTAATAGCTTTCTTTAATAAATCTACAGTAATTTCTGCACCATCTAAGTAAGCCATCATTAAATCTTCATCAGAATCAGAAACAGCTTCAATTAAGATATTTCTGTATTCTTCAGCTTTTGCCTTCATATCATCAGGAATTGGCATTTCTTCAACTTTTTGTTGTTCAGTGCCATCATATTTAAATGCTTTCATTTCTACTAAATCAATGTAACCAACATATTCTGCTTCAGCACCAATTGGTAACATAATTGCAGCAGCGTTAGCACCTAAACGGTCTTTAATTGTTTTTAAACTGAAATAGAAATCAGCACCAAGTTTTTCCATTTTGTTAGCACAAATCATTCTTGGAACCTTGTATTCGTTTGCTTGTCTCCATACAGTTTCAGTTTGAGGTTCAACACCAGCTTGGGCATCGATTAATGCAACAGCACCATCTAATACACGTAATGATCTTTGAACTTCAATTGTAAAGTCTACGTGACCTGGAGTATCAATGATATTTAAACGGTATCCATTCCAATGACAAGTTGTAGCAGCAGATGTAATTGTAATACCACGTTCTTTTTCTTGATCCATCCAGTCCATTTGAGATTCACCTTCGTGAGTCTCACCAATTTTATGAGTAATACCAGTTAAGAATAAAATTCTTTCTGTTGTAGTAGTTTTACCAGCATCAATGTGAGCCATGATACCGATATTTCTTAATTTATCAATTGTAACATCTCTTGCCATATAAAACTCCTACCATCTGTAATGAGCAAATGCTTTATTAGCTTCAGCCATTTTGTGAGTATCTTCACGTTTTTTAACAGCTCCACCAACACCTTTTGCTGCATCCATTAATTCATTAGCTAAATTAATAGCCATTCCTTTACCATTTCTAAGTTTAGCATAGTTAACAATCCAACGTAATGCTAAAGCTTGACTTCTGTCATCACTAACTTCAATTGGTACTTGATAGTTAGATCCACCAACACGACGAGATTTAACTTCTAATGCTGGTTTAACGTTTTCTAATGCTTTTAAATATACTTCATATGGATCTTCATTAGTAGTATTTTTAATAATATCAAATGCATCAGTTAAAATCTTTTGTGCAGTACCTTTTTTACCATCGGTCATAATTTGGTTTACTAACTTAGTAACAACCTTTGAATTATACACTGGATCAGGTAATACATCTCTTTTAATTGCACGTCTTTTACGCATTATTATTCTCCTTCCTTATTTAATTCAAATTTTATTTAGGTTTCTTAGCACCATATTTACTACGGCCTTGTTTACGGTTAGCAACACCTTGAGTATCTAAAGTACCACGAATAATGTGATATCTAACACCGATTAAGTCTTTAACACGACCTCCACGAATTAATACAACGCTATGTTCTTGTAAGTTATGTCCTTCACCTGGAATGTAAGTATCTACTTCACGTCCATTAGATAATCTAACACGAGCATATTTTCTTAAAGCTGAGTTAGGCTTCTTAGGTGTACGAGTAGCAACACGTGTACAAACACCTCTTTTTTGTGGACTATTTTGATTAGTTTCCTTACGATCCTTGCTGTTGAATCCAACATTTAAAACTGGACTTTTACTCTTACGAGTTTTATCTTTACGATTTTTTCTAACAAGTTGATTAATTGTTGGCATTATTTCACTCCCTCCATATACACACATCCTGGTGTATCAATTTTTCCATTAAATTAGGTTCTACCAGCGATAGAACCACATTTAAAATGCAAATATAATATATCAATAAATAATATGCATGTCAACAGTTTTTTATTATTTTTTAACTATTTTTACATGTGAATATTTTTTTCATAATAACCACATAAATTACTCTTCTGTTAATTTTAATACAACGTCCTTTTGAATTTCGAATTCTCTAATTTCATGCTTTTTCATATCATATAAAATCGCATTAATTTGATCAATATCATCAATATGATCAATAATAAAATCAATGTATTCGTTTATAGCATCAATCGTTTCTTCGTCATACTTATCTTTTAAGAAATCAATTAAGACATCACCATAATATTTTTTACTATATAACATAATGTATAAAAAAGGATCATATTTAAATATAAAATTAGCAGCAGATTTTGTAAAATGCCCATTTTCTTGAACAAGAGCGTTTTTTAAATAATCAACTTTTTCAGAATTTTCTATGTCTGATAAATACTTACATTCGTCACGTAGTTTTTTCCAATTAAATTTATTATATCCACTAACCATCGTTCCAACATATAAACCATAAAAGTTAGAATATGGTCCAGTACTTACTTCCATATAACCAAATCTATTGTTAGCAAAAATTAAGTAATCATTAAAAAACTCTTTAAATAATTTTGGATTATAAACAATACATTCGTTATAAGCAATACAATTTTCTACATTTAATCTTTTCATAAGTTCACCCCTAAATGCAAAACATATACTACACTATAATTACCTT
This sequence comes from Caryophanales bacterium, assembly GCA_016282415.1. Lineage (GTDB taxonomy): Bacteria > Bacillota_I > Bacilli_A > RF39 > UBA660 > RGIG8386. The sequence continues at coordinate 4,780 of JAEEKO010000002.1, forward strand.
TTTTTCAACAAAAAAGATTATATCGCTATAATCTTATTTTCCATCATCTTTAAATACTAATCTTCTTTATTCAAACTCTTTTCATGTCTTTTTATTAAATCTCTTAATTTTATAAAATGATGATTAACTCCGGACTTAGAAATCTTATAATCCGTTTCTAAAGAGATAATATCTGCTAATTCTTGATAACTACTCTCCGGATATTTCTTACGATAATCCATAACTACCTTCGTTTTTTCATCCAATAAATCAATTAAATCATTTTCTTCTAAATAAATGATATCATCTAATTGTTTTAAACCATTTTGCGTAGTTTTTTCTTGATTAGCTAACTCACAATTATTTAAACGATTAACCATATTTTTATGGTCACGATAAATTCTGATGTCTTCATAATAAAATAAACTGTTCGTAACTTTAATTAACTTTAAAAAGTCACTAATCATTTCTGCACTTTTAATATAAACCATATATTTATTAGTACGTTTAATTATTTTAGATAAAATATTATATTCTTTTAATAAACCCGTAATTATCATGGCTTCTTTTTTCATTGGTAATAAAAATTCTAAGTGATAACTACCTTTTTTCGGATCATTAATACTCCCACATGCTAAGAAAGTACCCATTAAATAAGCAATTTTTTCTTCATCACTATCTAAATTAGTAGTATTTAAAGTATTAATAATATCTTGGTTCTTTTCCATAATTTTAATAATATATAATTGTTTAATTCTAAATCTTTTTTGATTACGAACAATAATGGAAGGATTAACATTAAACAACTTTTTAACAAAGATATAAACTAATTTAGCAACTTTAGCATTTTCAATTGTAAAAGTAATCTCTTTTTTACTAATAGCAGCATCATATAAAAATAACGCTTTTAAAGTGGTTAATGCTTCTATCTTATTGAAATCATAAGCTACTATTTCTTCTTTAATCATCGTTGTAAAAGTCATATAACCACTCCTCTCTTTTCAAGAATAACATGTTTTATCTTGGTTGTAAAATTATATTTTAAATAGTATAATCAAATTAAGAATAGAGGTGTTTTAATGAGTCTTCGTTTAAAAGACAGTGTTCGTAAAAAATTATATATGATTATCGTTATTGCAATCTTAGCGTTTATTGGTCTGTTTTCAATTAAATCAATAGTAACAATGATTAAACAAAAAACTAATATTGAATACAAACTAGAACATCATGGTTATAGTACTAAAGAAATTAAAATCTTAAAAAGGAATTACAATAAAAAAGAATTAACTAAGTTATTAGATAAAGAAGCTGACAAAAATATCCCATTATTAATCGAAGAAAAATATTATATTGCTAAAAACTTAGATAAGTATTTAGATTATTTAAAAGCTAATCCAAACACTCCAGTATCTAAAGTTATTAGTTATATTAATACTCGCGCTAACGAAAAATGGTATACTGATCCAAAAGAAGCTGATCTTAGTAAAGGTAAACTTCTATTAGTTAATAAGTTTAATAAATTAAATGAAGATTACACCCCAGAATTAGTTAATGTATCAAATTGGTATGCTTATGGTGAAAATAAATTAACTCAAGAAGCTTATGAAGCATTTATTCAAATGTTTAATGGCGCTAAAGATAGTGGTACTAAGATTGTTGCGACATCTTGTTATCGTTCTTATGAAAATCAAAAAAGAATATATGATAAAGATGTTTACAAATATGGTGAAGAAATAGCTGACGAAAGTGTTGCTAAACCAGGTTTTTCCGAACATCAAACCGGACTTGCTATCGATTTATTAGAACCGGGTTATAACTTAAATAACTTCCATGAAAGTACCGCTTATAGTTGGTTACTAGATAATGCCCATAAATATGGCTTTATATTAAGATATCCAAGTGATAAAGAAGATATTACTGGATATAGTTATGAATCATGGCATTTTAGATATGTTGGTGTAGAAGTTGCTACCAAAATTCATAATGAAAACATTACTTACGATGAATATTATGCTTATTATTTAAATAAATAAAACCTCACTTCATTCTAGTGAGGTTTTTTATTCTTATTAATTAGCTTAGATAATATTGATTTCTCTTTTTGATGCATTTTAAAACGTACTTTAGCCATTTTATGTTCAATATCTAATTCAATTTTATCTATATAAAATTCACAATTATGTTCAAAGCAAAAGCCATTAGCAAGGGTTTCAATATAGTCCCTTTTATTATCAATTCCTTCAATATTAATATATAAACAATTACTCATTTGATTATAACCCATTCGATTACGGCCACCACCTTTAGCATAAAGTCGTTTAAGAACTGCAAAATCGCCAAAATCAAGAACATGGTTTTCATAAGTATTGCCTTGAGGTTGGGCTTTAATTGTAACATTAGAATTTGGATTACTTAAGTAAGCTCTTATATCATCACTAATAAATGGATCGGCGCTGATCATTAAAGCATCAACAACCGTATATTGATCTAATATAATTCCTACCGGTTGATCGACAATTAAAGCGGTATTATTTTCGCTCATAACATTAATAAACATTTCCGGATCATATATATTTTTAATTATATCAGTCACCCTTTGATATCGATCTTTAGGGAAACAAAAGCTAATCACAAACTTTTTCACACCAATCACCCTTTATTTGAGTAGATATTCTATCATATTTTTTAAAATTTGCAAGTCTAAGGCATAAAAAATCAACACAGTCGTGTTGATTTCATAATCATAATGGTGCTGAATGACTGAATTGAACAGTCCTCTAAAGCTTACCATGCTTTTGTTTTACCACTAAACTAAATCAGCATAAAAATGGTGCCGACTGCCGGATTTGAACCAGCGACCTATGCGTTACGAGGGCATTGCACTACCACTGTGCTAAGTCGGCAAGTACATTATTAATATACTTAAAAAACAGTTAATTTGCAATAAAAAAATCTATCATTCGATAGATTTTTAAGCTCCCGTTGAAGCAGCCATACCACCAGCAAGAAAAATCATTAATATAAATATAATGCCAACAATTATACCAATTACTAACATAATTAGGAACCAACATAAGAATGATCTTGAAAAGTTCTTTAAGTTTTCATTATTAGTACCACCTAATGCAAATACTAATAAGAAAATAAGACCAACTAGTGGAATTGAGAATAATAATTGATATCCAACATATCCCCAAGCCGAAATAGGTTTATACTTTGCTGGAAGGATATTTGCTTGAGGTTGTGGATTAGTATAAACTGGTTGTGGTTGAACCTGAGGTTGAACTTGTGGTTGTGGTTGAACTTGTGGTTGATTTTCGTTTTCCATATCTTTACTACCTTTCTTATTTTAAGAATAGCATATTATTTTTGGGTAGTAAATAAAAAAGAACTGATAAAAATCAGTTCTTTAAATATTTCATCTGGTGTCCTCGATAGGACTCGAACCTACCACCTAGAGTTTAGGAAACTCTTGCTCTATCCCGATGAGCTACGAGGACAAAAATAGTAACATATGTTACTATTTGTCTTATTCAAAATAATTTAATAACATTGCTGCTTTAACTTCTTTTACAGTTTTAGAAGCAACCGTTCTAGCTTCTGCGGTACCTTTCTTTAAAATATCCATGAAATAAGCATCATCATGCTTTAATAATTCTGCACGGCGTTCACGAATTGGCGTTAAAACTTCTTCTAAAATGTTATATAAGAACATTTTAATCTTAACATCACCTATTCCACCATGTTGATAAGCACTCTTTAATTCATCAAGATTTTTAAACTCTGGATAGTATTTTGCAAAATGTTCATCATTACAGAAACTATCTAAATAAGTAAATACAACGTTTCCTTCTACTTTTCCTGGATCTCCAATATTAATATGGTTTGGATCAGTATACATTTTCATTACTTGTTTTTTAACCGTCTCTGAATCATCTTTTAAATAAATGCAGTTACCTAAAGATTTACTCATCTTTGCCATACCATCAATACCTGGTAAACGGAAAGAAGATTCCGTCTCTGGTAAAACCGCTTCACATCTTCTTAAAACCTTACATTTATAAATAGAATTAAAGCGATCAACAATTTCATTAGCTTGTTCAATCATTGGTAATTGATCATCACCTACTGGTATAATATTAGCTTTAAATGCTGTAATATCAGCTGCTTGACTAATTGGATAACACATAAAACCAACTGGTAATGTTCCTTCAAAGTTACGTAACGCTAATTCAGTTTTAATTGTTGGATTTCTTTTCAAGCGATTGAAAGTAACAATATTCATATAATAAAAAGTTAATTCAGTTAATTCTGATACTTCAGATTGAATAAAAAATGTTACTTTTTCCGGATCAAGTCCACAAGACATATAGTCAATTAATACATTTAATAAATTTTCTTTTACTTTTTTAGGGTTATCAAAATTATCAGTTAACGCTTGACTATCAGCAATCATAATATACATTTTGTCATAATTACCTTCATCTTGCATTTTAACGCGGGTTCTTACTGACCCAACTAAATGACCTAGATGTAAATTTCCAGTAGGTCGATCTCCTGTTAATATAATATTTCCCATTTTATTCACCTCTTTTTGTTATTAGAATGGTTCAAATTTTGGTTTTGGTTCTTTTCCTAGTATAATTAGTTCTTCATCATCTTTTTCACCAATTTTATTTTCCAAATCCCACTCCTCGATAAGACTATTATAACAAGTTTTTGAGTACAAAAAAAGTATGTTATGAAGATAACATACATTTTTTTATTATATAATCCTAAAATCTAATTATTCTAATGGATTACCATTAGCGTCAGTAGAAATAGAACCACAAAGAATCATGATACCTTCAATGAATCCCCAAAGGCCACCACATCCACAAGTTACTAAAGTAACAACGATTTGGATGATACCTCTAGTAGTATTTCCTAAATAGAAATTATGGATTCCCCAAGCACCTAAGAAAATACCTAATAATCCAGCAGCCATTTTAGACTTTGCATTACCGTTTTCAGCCATGATTACACACTCCTTCTATAAAAAATATATCATATTTAATATGTAGTGTAAATAAAAAAAATAGTCAATTTTGTAAAATAAATGAAAAAAACTAATTATTGTTCATAATTAGTTTTTGGGCTTAAATTTTTCGCAACATTTTCTGAGCCAAAGCACATGACAATCCATTCATCAAATGGAACTTTTTTAACATGATAATTAGAATAAAAATCATCAGGTTGACTTATTTTATCCTTATTAGCAATGATGTTTAAAGCACTTACCGAAAGGGCGTTTAAATCATCTAATCTAATTGATGAAGTAAAAGAAACTTTAAATAAATCATCATAGGAAGGATTATATCCTAAATAATAACTTATTATTGAAATGGCATCGATACAACCACGATATAATTTTGATCCGTTAAATTCTTCGGCATCAAATCCAAGTGCATTTTGAAAATCACTTGGGAAGGTTTTTAAACCTTGAGAACCTTTTTTAGTCACAATTTGTTCCATTGTATTAATCGCATTTATTACATAATCGTGAACACTACCTGAATCTTGAAGTATATAATTTTCAAGAAGTAAACCTACCATTTTAATATATCCTAATAATTTCGTTTGTGTATTAACTTGAAAATCTTCCGCAACCGTATCATTTACCCTTAATTCACTTGAATTACCTTGATTAGTAGTAATAATTTCAATTTGATTAGATAACAATATTAATTGTCTTAATGTTAAATCTTGAAATGGATATGGTAAAGTTTTAGCTATTTCCAAATCCACTTTAGCTAATAACCCCTGTAATTTCTTTTGTTCCATAATAATCCCCCTAAAACATTCGCTATAATAACTTATTTAGAACTTAAAATCAAGGTCATTATATCTAATAACTGGGTTTTTAAGCATTTCTTTTTGTTCTTTAGTTAAATACTTCTTATTAACATAAGCTTTAAATAAGTAAGTATTTACCCATTCTGGTGATGCTGTGTAATAACCATTATTACCTTTTTTACTACCATAACTATTTTCTATTTTATATTTAGTTATTTCACCATCAACCATATTATAACCAGTGATAACCATAGCATGACAACTAGGTATTTCCACTGTTTTTAATATTTCATTACGACTTAAAGTTAAATCAATATCTAATAACTCACCATATTTTTTAAAAATATCTACAAACTTACCAGTATATACTGTAGGTGTTACAATTGAAGAATTATAAACTAATTCACCACCAATTAATTGACGATCGATAGCAGCTTTAAAATCTTCAGGACTTAAATTTAACATTCTAATATTAGGAGTACCAATAACACGGGCACTTCTAATTCCTTCATAAACATTATTGTATTCAAAACGTTCATCTTGATATGATGCTATTTCAACATAATCTTTAACTAAATCAACTTTAACATAATCTTTATAAAAAGAAACTGGTGTTAAATCTTTAATAATATGATATTTATTATTCTTATCAACATATTCATAATTAAACTTCTTTGGTGGAATTCCAAATAAATCTGTAACTATCTTTAAAGCATAATCAATATATTTATCTTTAAGTTTATCAACTTCTTTTGGATTCTTTTCTAATTCCAAATAGAACTTACGAGCTAATCGTGAAAGAATTGCTCTTGCTTCATTAGTATTAGTAGTTGCAAAAGAATCTGGGAATACAGTTTTTGGCACTACTCCATATTTCTTAATTAATTCTGCAAAGTTAAGTGCAAAACTACCATCACCGACAGCTATATCTAAGTAATAAACCATATTACGATCATAAGCATCTTTACCTTCATTATGTAATTCGATTAATCGATCTAATAAAGTATTAAAACGTTCTAACTTATCATAATAAGCTAAATAACTTATTGAGAATTCAAAGTTACTTAATTCGAGATTTTTAATTACTTCTTCTCTTAAAATATTAAAGCCAGCAAACATCCAGCAATAACCCGTAATTTGTTGATCAGTAATACCATGGGTTTTAAATTCATTACTGAATACATTATTATCGCCAGTACTAGCATCTTGAACTAAATCAACTAACTTAACTGTATGAAAAATTCTTCTTTTTACTTCATTATTATTTGCAATATACTCTTTTTGAAATTTTTCTATTTTTTTAACATCCAACATCTATTCCACCTCTTCTATTAATTTAGCGTGTAATACCACTCTTTTAGTATTATTACCAATACAACTTGATAAAGTTATTATTTGTTTTGTATTCGTTACATCAACATTGTAATTATATTTAGATCTTAATTTTAATTTTTTTATAAACTCTTGATAATCACCATCATTAAAACTAGTTTTTAAATAATAATCTTCTGTTTCAATCTCGTATACTGAAAAAACTTCATAAAGATAAGTACCATTTTCGGTAATTAAGGTTATTTTACCATTCCAGTCTTTTTTTAATACTGTTGGTAAGGTTCCAAACATCGAACCATCACGCATATTATGACCATAGACTATAACGTTTTTATCATTACCATCAAGCTTATTTCGATAATCTATAAAGATCCAACCAGCACGGTTTTTATTTTTATCAAAATTATGACTTAAATAATAGTCATTATTAGTTGTTTTTAAGGTTACATAGTCAATATTAGTACCATCAACGCTTAAATACCCAGCTACATCACTATTACGTTCTTTTAGGGCTTTAAAATCGATTTTATAAGCACTATCTTCCTCTTTGATTACTAACTTATTTATTTCCTTTTTTAATTTATTATTAGTATTAGTATCTACTTTCCACATCACAATATTAAATGATGCATAACCAATACCAATTAAAGATGCTACAAATAATAAAAGCGCCCCAATATTTTTAAGTTTTTTCATATTTCCATCACTAATTTAATTATACAATAAAAGACAAGAATGGTTAATTATTATCTTGTCTCTTTACACTGTTACTATAAATTAATTCATTATCATGCCATTCTCATTCAGTATAATCAACCCAGCTATTATTTTGTCGTTCAACCGCTAACTGCATTCCAAGAACTTCGTAATCTTGCTTTTTATCATCACTGTTTTTCCTTCTTTTCGCTGTTAGTTAATTATTCTAACATAAACTTTTTCAAAAAAAAAGTAGGATTTTTCATCCTACTTACTATTTAAATTATTTTTTTTAAGAAATAATCCCGTACTAATTAATCCAACAACACTTAATATTAAAATACCTACATATAATAGGACACTATCACCAGTTTTTGGATTATTAGTAGTAGTTGGTGCTACATCAGCAGCTTCCTCAACTACATTACCAACAACCGCATATTCACTTAAATGATCTAAAGTACCTTCTAAATATTCACCATTTACTTTAAATTCAATAGGTGTTTGTGTTTTGAAATTATCATTAGTATCTACATAAATGAACTTAAATGAATTATATTTTTTCATTTCATCAGTCATTTTAATTTTGATATTGAATGGTCCTTCATGAATTAAGAAACCATTTTCATCTTCAACCTCTATTTGAAGGAATGCTAATAAAGTTCCTTCACCTTTAACCGCATTATTTATGCCGTTAAACATAGCATCATACAAATCCTTAGGAATACCTAAATCATTTAAAGCAACATCATTTAATCCATAGAAGTCCATAATATTTAATTTAAAGGTATGTCCATTTTCTTCTTTAAAAGACACTGAGTTACCATTATCATCCGTAACCGCATAGTCTTTATCTTTTACTACTTCATGTTGTCCTGGATCTTGTGGTCCCTGATCAATTACTGGTGCATTACAAGCTGGAATAACAACATTACTTAATTTCTTTTCGTTTTCCCCAGCTTCATTTGATACCGTAATATTAATTATTGTTTCATTTTCATAACCTAAAACAAATTCAACACTATAACTACCATTATTTATTTCACCAGTTTTGAAACCAATGTCAGCATTATGGTCATCAAATAATGATACCGTAGCATCATGCCCAGTTTGAGAACCACTTACTGTTAAAACACAACTTTCGTTGTTAAAATTGGTATTTACATCAGCAGCACTAACGATCATTGGTGCTAGTAATAACAATGGAGTTAAATATAATAATTTTTTCATTATTCGCCACCTCCATTATCATTGTTAGGCGCCGGTTCCATTGGCGTTCTAATTTCTAACACTTTACCTTCCCCAATACCATAAGTTAATGATGGTATTTCATTCTCATTAATTTCACCATTTACTAAGAATAAAGCAATTTTCTTAATATTTTTAGCATCAGCATTTTCTTTATCAATTAAAACAATTTGATGCATTATTGCGGCATTATCAATAAATGAGAAATAATCTAATTGTTTAATTGGAATTTGATGTGAATTATCAAATCTAATATAATCACGATCAACTACTGTATTTAATGTTCTATTTCCAAAATAGTCATTGAAATGTTCAGCAGTAACATAACCTTCATTTAATACATCACTATTTAAATCAAATACTTTAGTACCTACAATCATACCAGTATTATCATAGAATAATGCTAAAGCATATGGTGTGAAGTTTTTATTACGTTCATATCCGTTTTCGGATTGATTCCAATTACCTAAACTAATTTCATCATCATTCATTGAATCAACTACCATAATTGAATTAAGTTGATCTTCAGAATTATCTTCAGTATAGAAAGCAGATAATACACCACGATATTGAACAGAATAGAATCTACCAGCATCACATGTATTATTGTTGTTTGCTTCTTGGCAATTTCTTCCATCAGCATCTACTTCAATAAGTTCACCGCTGAATGCAAAACGATTAATTTTTATTTTTACACTATCTTCAAAAATATTATTACCATTATTAGTTAATGTTAATTCAACTACCATTTCATTTTGATAGAAAGAACTAAATGTAATTTCTAATGTTCCAATATTTTCATCATAAGAAGCAGTATAACCATAACCAGATCCAGTAACATCATCAAATTCTAATACTGGTCCACAGTTATTTACTTTATTATCATTAATAATTTCATTTGGTACTTTATTATATAACGTTAATACTTTAGTACCATAGAATAATTCTTCAATTTCATCTTCTAAACTATATGGGTTAAATCCAATAGTTAAGTCTTGATCATTAAAATTATTAACGTCCCCTTCTCCATCAAATCCAGCATAATTTGGAACAAACACTTTTACATTATTATATCCAAATAATAAACTACCAATAGATAATTCTTTGAAGTCTTTATGAATTACAACATAACATGCTAATGCATCATCATCACAAGCAGTTGTAAATAAATTATCATTACGACCATCCGCAAAAGTTACTGCTTCAGCTCGCATTTCTTTAAATAAATCATAGTTATCTTGATTAAATTGGAAGATTAAAGCACCACCATTATTCATCATTGATTCTGGTAATACTAAATCACCATCCATATAATCTTCAACTAAAATTTGTGATTCACTATAGTTATTGGTATTAAATAAGCTTTGATTATCATATTGATTACCAGTGTAATTCATATATGAAATGTTAATTTTATCTTTTTTAGCATATTCAATATTAACTTCTACCTTATTTTGTTCAGTAGCATTTTCTGGAATAAAGAATTCATAGATATTATCATCATGGAAATCAGCCATAGATGAGAATGTCTTTTCTCTAAAGAATGCTCCTTGTTCTGAACCAGCAATGAATCCTAAAACTAGGTCAACATCGTTAAATTTAACAGTGAAGTTTTTAACATAGTACCCAGCCTCACTACTTAGGGTAATGCGAGCTATGTAATTACTCTTTTCTACTCCTGGACTAGTAAAAACATCATCCGGATTCAAATCACTAACGTTCAAATCGTAGTAGCCATGGCTCACCTCACCACTTTTTGTAACATTTATCAAGTCTTCAGGATGTTCAGTATTTAAAGCATAGACATGGAGAAACGTAATAAAACCTGCAACACCCAACAGAATAAATAAAAAATTCCTTATTTTCTTCTTCATATTACTCTCCTATTCTTACGATAATTATAACATGAATATATTAATGTCAATAAAAAAATAACAACAAAAAACACCTAGTATACACTAAGTGTCAAGTAAATAATTAATGTCTAATAAAACTATATAATCTTTGAACTAGAGTTACTTGTTTAGCACGGTCAATTAAAAATTCATCAGAATCATCAATTATTTCATCCAAATAAGGAATATCAGGAATTGGTCTATTCTTATCAGCTAAGATTTCTGCATATAATTTGGCATTTTCTAAAGATTTTAAGTTATTAGCTAAATAAGCATAACGTTTATCAGTCATTTTTTGAACTTCGCGATAATACATTAAATAAAACATTGAAAGCATCATTGATAAACGATCTAAGTTTCTAGATATAACAACTAATTCACCACGATAATCAATCATATATTCTTTTAATAGCATTGATATACACTCCGAACGAAATGGTTTATAATAGCAACCATCGATATCACAAAACATTATTTGTTGATCTTGATTAATTAAAATATTATCAAAAGATAGGTCTTGAAAGATAATTCCTTGATCATGAATATCTCTTAAAATTAAACTAGCCTTTTTAATAGCATTAAGCATATCTTTACTTTCAACAAAACGGGTTCTAGAAAAATAATCATTTAAACTAAGAGAATTATCAAAACGAGGCATTACATAGCCACGTAATTGATTTTCTTCTATAATTAAAGCCGTAGGCATTAAAACCCTATCTAATTTAATATCCTGCATCGCCATTAGCTTTTGATATAACATATTTTCATCAAAATTATCCATTTTTTTAAAAATTTTATAACATTGGTCATCAGAATGATAAATTGTACTTAATGTTCCTTGAAAGCGATTTGTTTTTAAAGAACTAAAATCAATATCTTTTATATTAATCTTTTCCATATTCCATAACCCCTTTGATTGCGGAATATATTAACACAATTATATAAAGATTGCAAACAATATAAAAAAGACCTAATGGTCTTAAAAATCTCAATGGTGGAGCAGAGGAGAATTGAACTCCTGTCCAAACTACATGATCATACAACGTTTACAAGTTTGACTAGAATTTAATCTTACTTATTAACCGGATCTAGTGCACCTATTAATAAGCTAGTTTAGATAAAAATTCATTATTTAACTCTAAACGATTAAATAATATAACCCTTGTGAATGATCCTCAGTAATTCCCCAAAGGTATAGGAATTAAAGAAGAGCTCCAAGCCTTATATTAGGCAAAAGAAGGAGCAAAAGCAATATTTCTATTGTCGTTTATATTTAAAAAATAGATTTAAAGTATCCCTACTACTTGTGGTCATATGTCACCATAGCCTGTCGAAACCAAGTCTGCCCCATATGTGTTTTAAATAATAGCATAAAAAAGGTAAATTTTCAATATTCCAAAAAACCAAGCCATGCATATTGACAAATTTGTGTAAATATGGTATATTTATGTCATCAGTTAAGTAAAGTAGGCTGACACATATTTACGACATATTGCTAACACTTGACAAAATGTCGTAAATGTGATATGATTAAGTTGTTAGTGAATAAGGGGTTTGGCTGACACGTGTATTATTAGTAAAAACTTGCGTCTTGACATCATTATATATATGTGTTATTATATCTCCCAAATTCACGAAGGGGGATTTTTTTATGAATAATATGGTTATTAAAACCGATGATGGCAAAAAACAAGCTAAAAAAGGCAGAATGTTCTGGAACGTTTTAGATATCACTGCTGCTGTTGGTGCAATTGCTATTGCATTAACAACAATTGGTGGTTGTGTAAGTAACCGTAACACTGTTACTACTGCTGGTGATGATAATAACGAACCAACAATTGAACAAACAACTGATAACATTACAACAACTGCAGATGTAACAGTTACAACTGATAATACAGTTACTGAAACAACTGTTGTTGAACCAGAAGTATCAATTGATGAATTAATCGCTGAAGAATTATCTAAATTTGATGGTGGTAATTCAACAATTTCCGCTGAAGATTATGAATTCATGTTAAATTATGTTAATGATAATCTTTATGAACCAATCGAAAATGATAATGTTGCAAATTCATTTGTTGCACCTGCCGTTCAATCATTAGTAATGCATGATATAACAAACTTTACAAATGGTGTTGATGACGGATCTTACTCAGTTGGAAACTTTAGTTTCAACAATTTAGTATTAGAAAACACTATTACTAAAGAAAAAGTTGCAGACCTAGAAGTTTTAAGAGCTGGTATGTTAGGTGAAGATCCAGAAGTACAAAAAGCATCTGCTAAGCAAGTATTATATATCTTACATCAAATTGCTAGACAAGTTACAAATACAAAAGAAACTATCTTAATTGATGGCCAAGAATATAATGGAGTTACAATTAACGGAACAACATTTGATAAATATTATCAAACAGAGTTCTATGAATTAAATGATGCATCTGATCAAGTATTATACTTAACAGATTTATACTCATTAACTCCACTTTGTAAAGCTATCTTAGGCGATAATGTTACACTTACAACTATTGTAAAAATTGATGGCCAAGAAGTTCCAGCAGATTTTACATTTGAAGATACATATAATGCAATCTACGTTGATGGTTGTGGTGAAACTGATGAAAACGGTATTGAAATGAATTTATATTCATCTGTAATCGATGAATCAGTAAAATCAAATAACAGATCACTTGAAAATAAAGGTTATAGTATTATTTTAAAATAATTTATAGGGGGTTATGAATATGGAAAACAAAAGAATTAATTGGATTAAAATTGGTATTGAAGTTTTAGCCGTATTTGTATTTATCTTATTATTAGTTTGGTTATTCCCATTTGGTAGTAAGAAAGATAACAAAGGTTCTAACTTTGGTGATAATTTTGATACATATCGTGAAAGTGCAAGAAAATATTACACTGAAAAGAATTTACCAGCTGATTCAGAAAAATTAACATTACAAGATTTAATTGATAAAAAAGCTGTAAAGAAATTATATGATAAAACTGGTAAATCATGTGACACTGAAAAGAGTTACACTAGAATTACAAAAATTACTGATAATGAATATCAATTAAGAATTGATTTAACTTGTGGTAATGAGTCTGATTATGTATTAGAAACTATTAAATTCGAAACTAAAAACGATGATAATAAAGATAATACAAACAACAATACTGCAAATAACAATTCAAATAATAACGGTTATAGCAATACAATTGCTAAAACTAAATTAACTCAATATAGATATTACAAAAAAGAAGTTATTAAAAATACAACTTATAAATGTGAAGATGGTTACATCTTAGATGGTAAGTACTGTGTTAAGGCTTCTAAGAATACAGCTAAAGCTACTGAAAAATATTCAGAAGAAAAAACTTTAACTATGGAAGCTACTAAAAACGTAGGTGGTACACAAACTATCTATGCTGACGTTATTGTTTCTAATGGTAACCCACAAGTTTATTGTGAAAAAGGTACATTAGGCGCTGATAATAAATGTCATTCAAAAGGTACAACTCAAATTGATGCTGAAGCAACAACAAGAACATGGTGTGATAATGGTGATACTCCAAGTGGTAACAAATGTATTCATTCATATGAAGACTCATATGCTGCTACTGAAACTAAATCATATAGTGATTGGAAATACAGTCATTCAATTGATGTAACATCACCAAAAGCAAGAAATGATAATACTGATTACGCTTTAAAAGGTACATATCTTAAAAATGAATGTACTACTTCAAGTACATGTATCAATTATGTAACTCATTATAAATATGATGTATACACAAGATCAATTATTACTAACTACAGTTGTCCAAACGGTGGAACTCAACGTAATGGTAGATGTTATATAGGTAAAACTAGTGAATATGATATTCATAGATCTACAGATTACTATTGTAAAGATGGTTCTACTCCAGTAAATAAAAAATGTACAATTACAACTGATATTCCTTATGATCCAGTTATTACTTATACAAAAGAATATAAATGTCCAGAAGGATATGATTCTATAGGATCAGGAACATCAATGGTATGTTATAAACAAGTAAAAGACAATGATACTTATTATTGTTCAGATGCTTCTTATACATTAGATACTAAAACAAATAAATGTTACAAGAAAGTTCCAAGAGAACTTATTGGATATGATTGTCCATCAGGATATACTTTAAATGGTACTATGTGTTATGGTAACGCTGAAAGAATTCCTGCAAAACCATGGACTATTTGTACAATCGTTACTTCTTATACATGGAATTCTAAAACTGTATTAGAAGGTTGGACAAGAACTGAAGGAACAAGAGTTATTGAAATATAATAACTCTTTTTTCATGCCATAAAAAAATTCTTAAAGATATTTCTTTAAGAATTCTCCAGTATATGACTCTTTAACTTTAGCAATTTCTTCTGGAGTTCCAGTAGCAACAATCTCGCCACCACCTGAACCACCATTAGGTCCTAAATCAATAATATAATCAGCTACTTTAATAACATCTAAATTATGTTCAATAACTATCACCGTATCACCATTATCAACAATACGATTTAAGATGTCTAATAATTTTTTAATATCATCTACATGTAATCCAGTAGTTGGTTCGTCTAGAATAAAGACACTCTTACCAGTAGGTTTCTTTTGTAATTCCTTGGCTAGTTTTACTCTTCCCGCTTCACCACCAGATAAAGTTGGAGCACTTTGACCTAATTCAACATAAGATAATCCAACATCCATCATTATTTGTAGTTTATTCTTAATCTTAGGAACGCTATCAAAGAATTCATAAGCTTCGCTGACACGCATTTTCAATACGTCAGCGATATTTTTATTCTTAAATTTAACTTCCAATGTTTCACGATTATATCTTGTTCCCTTACATACTTCACAAGGGACGTAAACATCCGGAAGGAAATTCATTTCAATTTTCTTAACTCCGTCCCCCCAACAAGCTTCACAACGTCCACCTTTAACATTGAATGAGAAACGGTCTTTACCATAACCACGCATCTTTGATTCTTTCATATTAGCATATAAATCACGAATATCATCAAATACACCAACATAAGTTGCCGGATTACTACGTGGCGTTCTACCAATTGGATCTTGTGTAATATGAACAACTTTATCGATATTATCTAATCCTCTAATTTCTTTACAATCACCAACAATGGTTTTAGAACCATAAACAGATTTAGCTAAAGCATTATATAAAATATCATTAACTAAAGTTGATTTACCGCTACCCGAAACACCGGTTATACATACAAATTTACCTAACGGGAACTTAACGTTAATATTCTTTAAGTTATGTTCTTTAGCACCTTTAACTTCTAAATATAAACCATTCCCCTTACGACGTTTTTTAGGCACTGGAATATTTAACTCGCCCGTTAAATATTTACCAGTTAAACTATTTTTATTTTTCATAACTTCTTCTGGGGTTCCACAAGCTATTAATTCACCACCAAAATCACCAGCTCCTGGTCCAATATCAACTAAATAATCACTAGCTAACATCGTATCAGTATCATGCTCAACAACAATTAAAGTATTACCTAAATCGCGCATTTCTTTTAATGAATTAATTAGTTTTTCATTATCTTTTTGATGTAATCCAATACTAGGTTCATCTAATACGTATAAAACCCCACTTAATTTACTACCAATTTGGGTTGCTAAACGAATACGTTGGGCTTCCCCACCTGATAAGGTTCCAGCACTACGATTAAGTGAAATATAACCTAAACCAACATTATTTAAGAACTCTAAACGATTAGATATTTCTTTTATTAATAAATTACTAATTTGCGTTTGTTCTTTATTTAATTTTAAGTTGTTAATAAATTCGTATAACTCACTAATACTCATACAAGTAAAATCATAAATATTCTTATTATTAATAAAGACATTTAAGATTTCTTCGCGTAATCTAGCACCATGACACACTGGACATACAGATTCAACCATAAATCCATCAATCCAGTCTCTAATCCATTGTCCAGTAGTTTCAATATAACGACGCTCTAAATTAGTAATTATTCCTTCAAAATAATCCGTTTTAGTTCTAGTATTACCATTCTTAGATACATAATTAAATTCTAGTGGTTCCGAAGAGCCATATAAAATATAATCTAATTTATCATGAGGAATATTTTTAATTGGAGCATCTAAATCAATGTTGTAATGTTCTGCTACCGTTTCAATCTCGGTTGTTAAAATATTTTGATCAACACTAAATGATTTAATAGCACCTTCACGAATAGATTTAGTTTTATCCGGAATTAATAAATCTTCACTAATGGTCTTTTTAACCCCTAGCCCATTACATTCCGGACATGCTCCGAATGGTGAATTAAAGGAAAACATTCTGGTTTCTAATTTAGCAATTGAGTAATTACACTTAATACAAGCATAATTCTCACTCATAAATACTTCTTCGCCACCAATGATATTAAATAAAACCATCCCATTAGCTAGTTTAGCAGCATTTTCGATTGATTCAAAGATACGGCTGCGTTCACTATCTTTAACAATAACACGGTCAACTACCACTTCAATAGTGTCTTTTTTGTTCTTTTCTAATTTAATATCTTCACTTAAATCAAAAACTTCACCATTAACACGAACTCTTGAATAACCTTTACTTCTTAAATCATCAATTACGCTTTGGTGAGTACCCTTCTCACCACGAACAATTGGTGCCATAATTTCAATCTTGGTACCTTCTTCATAATCCATAATTTTATTAGTCATTTCTTCAATACTTTGACTCTTAATTGGAATGTGGTGATTTTTACAATATGGCGTACCAATACGGGCAAATAAAAGGCGTAGATAATCATAAATTTCCGTTACGGTACCAACCGTACTACGGGGATTATTATTAGTACTTTTTTGATCAATAGAGATACTTGGACTTAATCCTTCAATAGAATCAACATCGGGTTTAGAAGTGCCACCTAAAAATTGACGTGCATAACTGGATAAACTTTCAACATATCTTCTTTGACCTTCAGCATAAATAGTATCGAATGCTAAAGAAGACTTACCACTTCCTGATACGCCTGTCATTACAATTAATTTATTTTTAGGTAACTCTAAATCAATATTTTTTAAATTATTTTCACGAGCACCTCTAATTATGATTTTATCCATAAATATCACCTAAACGCCCTTATTTTAACAAAAAAGAATCATTATTTCAATAATAGTATAGGAATAAATAACAATTACATACATAGATTTAAATGAGGTGATAAAATGAATCAAAATTACTACCCTAATTCCAGTTATTTAAATGATGGTGAACAAAGTTATATTGAAAATATCTTAAGATTAAATAAAGGAAAAATGGTTAATGCATACTTCTCTTTTCCCGATAGTGATGCCTGGCGTAATAAAATATTTACCGGAATCATTAAAGAAGCCGGTAAAGACCATTTAATTATTGAAAATCCTGAAACTAAAAAAGTATATATGATTTTATTAATCTACTTAAATTACGTTGAGTTTATGGATAATATTAACTATAAATACCCATATGTTAATAATAATTAATAAGCTATTCCCATCTTATTAATAATTTGCTATAATTATTAATAGTAGAGGTGCAGACAAATGGTAAAAGTCTTTATAATTGTAACAGTTATATTAATAGTTTTTGCATTAGTAATGTTATATATATCTAAATACAATTTAATGCAATATTTTATTACTAAAATTGATACTGCGGAAAGTATTATTGATGAAACTTTAAGAACTCGTTATGATTTATTAAATAAAATGTCTAAAATAATTAAAAGCAAGGTTAAATCAACGAAAGATTATTTTAAACAATATGAGAAAAAAGAGGAAAATATTTCAAATTTTGATTTTGATCGTCGTTTAACTGAATACTTAACATTATGTGAATCTGTCGTTCATGATCATACTGTATTAGAAAATAATAAAGATATTGAAATATTATTTAATGAACTTAAGAATAATGAAGAAAAATTAGTTGCTACTAAAAATTATTATAATCGTGAAACTACCGAATTAAATATTTTAGTTCGTCGTTTCCCAACCAATATCATTGCTAAAATTCATCGTATTAAGATTCATACTTACTTTGATGGTAAAGATTTAACTGATGATATTGTTGATGATTTTAAAATGTAAAAGCTATCAATTACTTGATAGCTTTTTTATTACCATTTTATTTGATAATCATAATCTTTTTCTAAATAATTATTAATTTTACTAAATGGTTTTGATCCAAAGAAACCACGATTAGCACTTAATGGCGATGGATGAACCGATTTAATTATATAATGAATCGGATTATTAATTAATTTTTCTTTAGATATGGCATAATTACCCCATAAAACAAATATTACGGGTGTTTTTCGTTCATTTAGTTTAGTTATAACCAAATCACTAAACTCTTGCCATCCAATGTCTTTATGGCTTCCTGGAGTATCTTTTGTAACAGTTAAAACTGCATTTAGTAATAACACTCCTTGATTAACCCAATCCGTTAAATCCGTTTTACTTCTTTCAATCCCAACATCATCTTTTAATTCTTTAAAAATATTACGTAATGATGGTGGCATTTTAATTCCTTCTCGAACAGAAAAAGCTAAACCATGAGCTTCGCCTTCACCATGGTAAGGATCCTGACCAATGATAACTACCTTAACATCTTCATACTTTAAACTATTTAAAGCATTAAAAATATTATGATATTCTGGGTAACATATGTTACTATTGTATAAATTATCAACTTTATGCATTAAGTTTTTATAAGCATTACTATTCAAGTAATCCTTTAATATTACATCCCAACCATTATTTAACACCATTACCACCTACTTATGATATGATTCATTATTAATAATTTTAAATGAACGATATATTTGTTCTAATAAAATACCACGAAATAAACCATGTGGATAAGTTAATTTTGAAAAACTTAATAACAAATCAGCGCGATTCTTAACACTATCATCTATTCCGGTTGATGACCCAATCACAAACGTTATTGTTGGATTAGTTATAAAAGTTTTATCAATTAATGTTGATAATTCCACAGAATCTATTTGTTTACCTTCTGGAGTACAAGCAATAACATAATCACGGTTATCAATGTATTTCATAATATTTATTGCTTCTTCAGTTAAATTATCGGTATCTTTTAATTCAATTATCTCGATTTTGTGATATTTATTAATTCTTTTTAAATAATCATTTATTAAATCATTTAAATAAGTTTCTTTTATTTTACCTAAACAAATTATTTTAATCATGATATACCTCAGTTATTTCATCTTTATTAGCACATACAAAGTTATCAAACATATTACCATACTCCTTAAAAACCGTTCTTACCGTTTCTAATGCAATGGCTTCCGTATTATTATGACGTGAAAGATGGGCTAAAACAACTTTTTTGGTGTTATCACCCACCATTTTTGCTAAATAAATTGATGCTTCCTTATTTGATAAATGCCCTTTAGGTCCCACAATGCGGGCTTTTAGATAATCCGGATAAGGGCCATTGATAATCATTTCAATGTCATGATTACTTTCAAAAATATAGTAATCTGCGTCTCTTAGGATGTTTAAATACTTTATATTCAAATAACCCGTATCTGTTATTTGAACAACCCTTTTACCTTCAATATTAAAGATAAAACCATGACTATCAACCGCATCATGTGATGTATTAATTAATTCTACCGAAAAATCATCAAATTTTAGAATACTATCATCTAAATAGGCAAAATTATCATAATAACGAATTGCTTCTAAATCATTTAACATATTTTCGGTAATATATACTGCTGGATTAATCTTTTTTAATAGCACTGGTAAACTTTCCGTATGATCTTTATGAGTATGTGAAAGAAAAATAAGGTCGATATCAGCAATATCGACACCTATTTCATTCAATTTACCAGTTAAGTATTTTGTATTACGACCAGCATCTAAAAGAATTTTATGATTATGAGTTTCAATATAAGTTGAATTCCCTTCAGAACCACTAGCTAAAACATATACTTTCATTATTGATACAACTTTCTAGGATCAAATGGTATGCCTCCTTGATATGGTCGTCCATTATAAGCACCAAAGTGTAAGTGCGTACCAGTACACATACTACCAGAACATCCCATTGATCCAACACGTGTTCCAGCCGCAACAGCTTGACCTTTATCTACTAAACGTACTGACAAGTGTGCATACATTGTATAGTATCCATTTTGATGATCAATGATAACAACATTACCACCAGTATTTTGCCAGTAAGATTCAGTAACAATACCAGCTCTAGCTGCATATATTGGTGATCCATAACCAGTACCACTAATATCAATACCTTCATGAATACGTCCACCACGATAACCATATGGACTAGTAATGATATATGGTGAATTAGTTGGCCATTTCCAATCACCAGTTAAATCAATATAAGTACCTTGATTAGATGATACATAATTATACTTACGACCACGCGTTGTTACTTCGGTAACTGGTGCACGTAACTCTACCGAATTAATGATGATAGCCTTTTGAATTTCACCATTAATCATATGTACTTTTTGGGTATTTCGAGTAATACCATTAACACCTTTTTGAGTAATTTCTTTATAAGAAGAATTCTTACTATAGTCATATTTTGTTTCTTTTGAATAATATACCGTATTATCTTCAACTAAAGTTAAGTCATAAGTTAATGATAATACTGGATTAATTAAGGCGATAGAAACTTGTTCACCTACTGCAAGTAGTGATGTTTCATCACGTAAATTTAAATCCGCATTAGCAATTAAGAATTCTTGACTATTTAACTTATTATCTTCAGCAATTGATGCAATCGTATCACCAACTTTAACAGTATACTTTTCAGCTTTAACATCATCACCAAATAATAAATAGTGAGTTAAGTCTTCAGTTTCAGTATAAATCTTATCCTTAACACTAATTAAAGTATCTTTAATCGTAATCGTTTCTTCAAAATATAAACTATCAATTATTTCACCAACATCAACTATTTCTGGTTGCGTATCATTCAAATAATTAATATATTCATCATAATTAATGAAGGCTTTAATAATATTTTTAATACTATCTTCAAATATCTTTTTATCTAAAACATTGATGATAATTTCTTCGTCGCCTTTTTTAATAGTTACTTTATAACCACGAACTGTGAAGTTATCACCATTCTTAATATTATTATATATCTCATCAGTAGTTACATAATTATCACTATAAGAAATATACTTGTTAACATTAAATCCCTTTGGAGGATATACTTTATCAACATTATATTCATTTTTAATTTCCTTTTGTTCTTTATCAATTAGTTTATATAAATCATCTTTGGATTCAATAAAACCTAACTCATTACCATCTAAGTATACTTTATAACCTGTTTTAGGAATTTTATATACTCCTTTGGTAAAACCACAAAAAGCAATTAAAACTAGTACAATTATAATTAATGTAAACGGCACTAATTTAGATTGTTTCATTATCTCACCCTTTATTCTTCAGTACTTGCATAATTTTTGAAATGACTTATATTTAATTCAAATAACAAGTCGATTTTACCAGTACTTCCTTTACGATGTTTAGCAATAATTAATTCAGCTGGAACAACTGATTCACGATCAAGTTGTCCTTTTGCTTGGAAGTAATCTTTACGATTAATAAATAATACAATATCCGCATCTTGTTCAATAGAACCAGATTCACGTAAATCGGCTAACATTGGCTCATTATTTTCACGTTTTTCAGCAGAACGAGAAAGTTGTGCTAACGCAATTACTGGAACTTTTAATTCCATTGCCATGGTTTTTAAACTACGTGAAATCTCTGATACTTCAACTTGTCTTGATTCAACACGTTTACCACCACTAGTTACTAATTGTAGGTAGTCGATAATAACTAATCCTAAACCTTGTTCAGTATTAGCTAAACGACGACATTTAGCACGAATTTCTTGAGCAGTAACACCAGCATTGTCTTCAATATAAATATTGGTTTCAGCAAGTTGTGACATTGCTTCATTATATCGTTTCCAATCATTTTGTTGCATTTGACCAGTTTGTAATTTATGTCCATCAATATTACCAACAGAACTAATCATACGATTAACTAATTGTTCAGCAGGCATTTCTAAGTTAAATACTGCAATTGCTTTGTTTGTAGTTCTACCAGCATGGGTTGCAATATTTAATGCAAATGCTGTTTTACCCATACCAGGACGAGCAGCAATAATAATTAATTCACCTGGATGGAACCCAGCAGTAGCATTATCTAGTTTATAAAAACCAGATTCAATACCCGTAATAGCACGATGATTATTAGCAAGTTCTTCTAATTGTTCTTGAGCTCTTCTTAACACTGTTGAAATTGATAAGAATTCTGATGCTTCTCTTGCTCTAACTACATTTAAAATTTGTTTTTCAGCACTATCAAGTAATTCCGTAACATTTTCTTCATCATCATAAGCATTCGTTACAATATTACTAGCCGTATTAATTAAATTACGAATAGTTGCTTTTTCTTTAACAATTTTAATATAAAAATCAATATTACTTGGTGTTGCAACACTATCAATAACTTCCGAAATATATTCAACTCCACCAACAGCATTTAATAATTTCTTTTTATCTAATTCTTCTTTTAATGTTGTTACATCAATAGGTACATTATTATCATATAAACTTTTAATTGCTTCAAAAATATATTTATTTGCATCACTATAAAACATGTCACTTGTTAATTCTTCACATACTTTTTCCAAAGCATCCTTCGTTAAAAAAGTAACACCTAATACACTCATTTCTGCTTCTAAGTTTTGAGGCATTTTTCTTACTGCCATATCAATCACCTATTTTTCTAACATTACTTTTAATTTAGCACACACTTTCTTATGTAGATTAATATCTACATTATGAACCCCTAGCGAATTAATTCCTTCATTTATATTAATTAATTTTTTATCAACATTAATATTTATTTTCTTTAACTCTTCGCATATTTGTTTTGAAGATATATTACCAAACACTTTATCATTAGCACCAGTCTTTACTTTAATCTTTAAAGTAATTGCTTCAATTTTCTTTTTAAGTGCTTCACATTCTTTGATAAACTCTTCTTCTTTTAATGCACGATCTTTTAATTCATTATCAAGAATTTCACTACTTTTTTTAGTATACATAACGGCAAGTTTATTTTTAATTAAGAAGTTATTAGCATAACCATCACTAACTTCAATAATGTCATCTTTCTTACCTTGCTTTTTGACATCTTGTAATAAAATAACTTTCATAACAACAACCTCCCAAAGCTAAAATTATTATATCATATTCAAACTTTAAAAAAAAGCAAAATAACGAACAATCTTGTTCGTTATTTCTTCATTTCAAAGATAATATCACGAAGTTCCATCGCACGTTCAAAATCCATTTTACGAGCAGCTTCCTTCATTTCTTCATATAATTCATCAATTAACTTAGTTTGTTCTTTCTTTGTTAACTTCTTATCATCGTTATCTGCTTTAACATTGTTACTAATAACCTCAGTAATCTTCTTATTAATCGTATGTGGTACAATTCCATGTTCCTGATTAAATGCTTCTTGGATAGTTCTTCTTCGTTTAGTTTCTTTAATGGCATAATCCATCGCATCACTAATCGTATCGGCATACATAATTACATGACCATTTTCATTACGAGCCGTACGTCCAATCGTTTGAATTAAACTGCGTCCACTTCTTAAGAAACCTTGCTTATCAGCATCTAAAATACAAATTAAACTAACTTCCGGAATATCAATTCCTTCACGTAATAAGTTAATACCAACAACACAATCGTATTTACCAACACGTAAATCATGTATAATTTGTAAACGCTCTAAGGTTTTAATCTCACTATGAAGATAAGCAACATTAATATTATGATCTTTTAAGTATGCTGTTAATTCTTCACTCATACGGATTGTTAAAGTTGTAATTAAAACCCGTTCGTTACGTTCTTTACGTATTAAAATTTGTTCAATAATATCATCGATTTGACCAAGAGTTGGTTTGACTTCAATCGTTGGATCAAGTAATCCCGTTGGTCTAATAACTTGTTCAATTGGTTTATTTACATGACTTAACTCATAATCCCCAGGAGTTGCTGATACATAAATAACTTGATTAATTTTATCTTCAAATTCCTCAAATTTTAATGGACGATTATCTAAAGCACTTGGTAATCTAAAGCCATAATCAACAAGGGTTTGTTTACGAGCACGGTCACCATTATACATTCCTCCAATTTGTGGAATAGTAACATGTGATTCATCAATAATTAGTAAGAAATCATCAGGGAAGAAATCAATTAAACAAGTTGGCGTTTCACCTTCCCCACGAAGTGCTAAATGACGAGAATAGTTTTCAACCCCATTACAGAATCCCGTTTCTCTTAACATCTCCAAATCATAATTAGTACGTTCTTTTAAACGTTGTGCTTCTAATAATTTATTTTCACTTTCAAGGACAGCTAAACGTTCTTTTAATTCTTCTTCAATACGGCGAATAGCTTCATTTAATTTATCTTTATCCGTAACAAAATGACTTGCTGGGAAAATAGTAATATTCTTAACATGATTAATTAAACTACCAGTTAATGGATCAAACAAACTAATTCGTTCAATTTCATCACCAAACAATTCTATTTTAATCCCATGACTACGTTCATTAATTGGGATAATATCAATAATATCACCACGAACTCTAAAAGTTCCACGATGAAAATCAATATCATTACGTTCATAGGTCATATCGATTAATTGATTAATAATTTGATTTCGACTAATCGCTTGCCCCTCACTTAAAATAAGTAGATTTTTAACATAATCTTCTTTTTCCCCAATACCATAGATACAAGATACTGATGCAACCACAATTACATCGCGATTATTAATTAAAGCACTAGTTGCACCATGTCTTAATTCGTCAATTTCATCATTAATTGAGGCATCCTTTTCAATATAAGTATCACTTGAAGGAACATAAGCTTCCGGTTGATAATAATCATAATAAGATACAAAATATTCAACATGATTATTCGGAAATAATTCCTTAAACTCACTATATAACTGACCCGCTAAGGTTTTATTGTGAGCTAGAACTAAAGTAGGTTTATTAACACTTTTAATAACATTAGCCATAGTAAAAGTTTTACCAGTACCAGTAGCACCCAGTAAAACTTGTTCTTTAACTCCACTATTAATACCATCTACTAATTTATTAATTGCATCTGGTTGATCACCACTTGGTTTATAATTTGATATTAATTCAAAATTATTATTCATATAAACCTCCTACTTTTTATTATTAGTATTACCTCTTTTAGTATAAATTAGTACTTGTTGTTGGTCAACTGCATGATAGCCAGTAATATCAATTGCTTCCAAATTATATTTACTTTCAATATGTTCTAACGATCCTTTAAAACCAGGAGCAAATAAATAACAAATTAAAGCTTTACCATTATCACGTGTACAATTAACTACTTTTTGTGTAATATGATTACATTCAAACAACGATAAATATTCTAAAACATTTGATAACCAAATATTATCATAGTAATAACGTGCATTATATTGCATTAAATTGCTGCAGTTAAAGAATGGATCTTTATCTTTAATCTTTTCGCGAGCATTTTTATATTCCTTATTACTACTTAAATAAGTAATACATTTTCTCTTTTCATCATCTGTTAATTCTTGGAAGGTAAAGAACATCTTTTCAAATATTTCTTTGCCACTAAACGAATCATACAATTTTGTCCAAAAAACATAAGCATCATTATTTAGACTTTTTAAACATGGTTTAATTTTTTCAAACAAATTAACGGATAATATATCGCTATTAGTTCCATTTGTAGCTTTATAACCAGTACGATTATAACTTAAATAATTTAAATAATCATCTAAAGTTAGAGTTAATAAAGCCGCTTTCTTTAAATAAAAATAGTATTTAGTAAAATAGTTAATATCAACTACCCTGACTTTACTAGCACCAGCAGCATATGCTTCAATAACTTGATCACATGATGATCCTACCGTTAATAATGACTTATTATTTAAATCAAAAAATGACTTGTAAAGAGCAATTGCTTCTGTAGCAAAATTATATAAATAGCTAAAATCAAATTCGTTAACTTGAATTGGAATAATTTCACCATTACATTTTTTTAAAGCAATATCTAAAGCTTTTTTCACTTCCATACCAACACCCCTGAAATTGTCTTATATAATACCAAAAAATCTTCAAAATTTCAAGGTCCTAATATTTAAACCAGTAAACAATCACCCATATCAATCGTATTATTAAAAAAACAAGGATAATTCCTTGTTTTATAATTCAATATATTTTTCAAACCAAGTTTGTAATGTACTACTATCTTTGTAATATTGTAAGTCTTCATCACTTTGAGCATCTAAGTAAGCTTTTAATTTACCTTTTTTGAAAATCATCATTGATGGAGCATATTTAACTTCGTCTTTTAAATCAGTTTGACTAAATTCCTTATATTCAATACGATAAACTGTTATTTTATTTTTAACAACAAAATCAACAGCTTTTGAACCAAATACAACACATGAAGTACAACCATCTAAAGTTAAATATAAAATGAAATTTTCTTTCTTATCAACTAATTCTTCATAGCGATCATGTTTAATATCAATAATTGACATATTTTCATAATACTTTTCTTCTAATCTAAATGGTTTATTATTAATTGCTTTAATTCCGAAGAATAAACCACAACCGCCAATAATAACTACTAGCAATACAACGACTACTACTATTCCTAATACTTTCTTATTCATTATTTAACCTCCGTTAATGTTTTGAAATCAATATTATGATATGGAACTTTCCAAAAATCATAAGTTCCTTTATCATTCTTAACTTCTACTTTATTCTTACCTTCATAATACCAAAAACCACCAACATTGTAAATATTATTCTCATCCCAACCTAATGAAACTAATAAACCTTTTGTCATGCCGGCATAACCACCGCCACCACACATCAAGAAAATGTTTTTATCTTTAGGAAATAAGTATTCTAAAATTGCCATTGATTCTTCATACATTGGTTGATATTTACCATTACGATCCATTTTAAATAAAGTTTTACCAGCGTAAGTATTTCCTACTGCTTCTGGTAAGCCCGTAACTTCAATTAAGTATGGTAATGGTACAATTTCAAAGCCATTAACAAATCCGGATAAATAACGATCACCACCAATTTTTTCATAACTAGCAGGATCTTCTAACATTCTCATATCACGATAAACACTATCAGTTCTTCCTAAATATTTATCAATTGTTTCTTCGTTGATATTCTTATCAATACCAAGTTCTCCCCTTTGACCTCCAGTAACTTCTGGTTTAGGTAAATCACTTACTTTCTTATTAGTACATCCTACTAATAATAATGAGACTACAATAAGTAGTAAAATATATTTTGTTTTCTTCATCTTACACCACCATATATTAATTATATCGTTCCATAAAAAAAATTACAAGTAATTAATAAGCTTGTAATTCATTAACAACACTTTCTAATTCATCTGGTGTCACATTATTAATAACTGTCGTCATTATTTCTTGTAAATCATTATTATCTAAACATATATCATTAAAAAAGTAACTAGTTTTATTTTCACTACAAGGATAGTTACCAAGATCGATTTCCGTACCAACCTTTTTACTTAATGAATTAGTACGATTTTGAAATGTATCTTCATCAACTTCCCTAATTTCAAAATTATGCCCAAATACTTTTTCTTTAAAATCACTAACACTTAACCCATAAGTATCACTACTATTTAAGATAACCGCCCCTATTATTACTATTAATAAAAAAATAATTCTTTTCATAGCCACCTCAAACTTGCTACTTATTATATACAAAAATAACGAAATTACAAGTTTTTTTATTGCTTAATAAAAATTATTATTTTATAATAAAAAACAATTACATTTTACAAGGAGAAATTAATATGCGTTTAATTAAGATTGACGAAAAGAAAAACAAAGTCTATGTTTATAATGTTAAAGCTAACGTTGAAAAACTAGATGAATTAAGAGATGAAATTGCTATTAATTGTGGTATGATTACAAGCTTTTTTAAATATAGAAAGCATAATCCTGAAAAACCTATTGATAAAAGAGTAATTATCGATACTTATGAATATGAAGGCGAATTTGAAAGCATTGAAAATGGAATCCATGATAGCGGTGTACTATATACATGGAAAGGATTCCGATTTGCGTCTACAGATTTAACAAAGGATATTGCTGCTTTTACTGCTATGTATAAAAATAAACCAGTTCATTTTTATGAAGATGATATTGAATTATTATTAGCACTAAGTGGAAATAAAGAATATCCAACAAAAGAAGAAATTGAAAAGAAAAATAATGATAAATTAAAAAATAGATATAAAACAATTCATGATACAATTGATTTTTACAATTTTGAAGAAAAAGAAGTGACTAAAGAAAAACTTATTGATTCAATGCTATCTAGTGATATAGATAATATGCATGAATTAATTAAAGCAAATAAAAAAGCTGATGAACTAAGAGTGTTAAAAGATCAAAACGATTATATTAAAGAAGTAGCTAAATTAATTAGTTTTAAATGTATTAATAGTATGGACTTAGATACATATAAAGCTGCAATTAATTTAAGTGAAGGTGGATATCGTCTTAAACCAAAGAATAATAAAAACAAGACTAGTTAGTCTTGTTTTTTATATACTTCATTAATTAATAATACAGTACATAAAATGATTATTAAAATACCACCAAATAATAAGTATAACCAGAATGGTACTTGACTCCATACATCTTTTAATGCATGTATTAAGTTCAATACGCTAAATATAACACCAATTATAAAATATGAAGTTGTATATTTCTTTTGTAATAAACTATAAATTATTAATCCTAAACATGTAACCCCAGCTAAAATACTTAAATAGATTCCTGGTGAATAAATATCAAAGAAAACAATGAATGAAATAAAGATAATAAATAATACATGTTTTAATAAACTATTCTTCTTATCAATTGGGAAGATTGTCATAAATAAGATAAAGATTAAATATAAACTTACTAATAATGAAGAAATATCATCATTTAAATTAATTTGACGAATAAATACCGAGAATGGCAATACAGAATAAATTGTTAAGAAATACTTATTAAATTTACTTTTAAATGGTAATAAGTAATTTATAAATGCTACTAATAAGCATAATAATGATCCTATAGTTAAAGATAAATTAAATGGTTGAAGTCCAATGAAGATACTTGATAATAACAACATATAAATCATTAATGCAAAAACACTTAATACCTTATAACCAACACTCTTATTGCCTTTAATAACAGTATAAATATATAATAAGTAACTAATTAATAATCCAACTAGTTGAATAATATTACTAGATACTGAAATACCACATGAAACTAGGTTACCAAAAATATTAAAACAAATTAGAGTAATACATAGTGATAAATCAATTCCTTTAACCCCTTCATCTTTATCAATGAAATGCATTATAAATAATACACCACTAAGAATAACTAAATAATTTCTTAAAAGAATATCGATTACATAATCATCTATTAAATTAATAACACTAGCACCAACAATTATAATAACGATTGGTCGAATATAATCATAAAATACTGTTTTACTACCAATACTATTTAAAACATTTACTAATAATAAATTAATTGCTGCTAATAAAATGGTTATGGCAGATGAACAAACATTAAAAATCACTAATATGAAGGCTGTAATTAATCCAATTATATTATTTGCTTTATAAATAACTTCATCATTCTTTAAATTAAAGATTTTAACCATTAAATAATAGAATAAATAAACAAATAATGATAATCCAACTGCTAAACAATCATAACCATCTAGTGGTGATTGCAATAATGAACCCGTAGCAATTGCAACCATATAAGATGCAATTACATTTAATACTACAAATAATTTACGACGATCCTTAATCGTAAAGATTAAAGAACTAATTAATGATAATACTGATGCTATTACCATTACAAATGAATAATCTAATATAATTATTTCAAAGAATAATAATAAATAGAATAAATAGTTAGCAATAACTGCTACTGCATAAATAAAGCCTTTTCTTGGTGCAAAAATATGAAGTAAGAAATAGAAAATACTCATATATAACATTGCATATTCAAAATCTAATTCAAAATGATTAAATATGAATGGTGCAATTAAGAAGAAAGCAATACTTCCAACCGTTTTAGCAAATCTTGATTTAAATAATAAATCATAAATAAACATAAAGATGGTTACTAAACCAAATATTGTTGCCATAACAATTGATGCACCTTCACCACCAAAGCTAAACCACTCACCAAATGTTTCAAAATAACCAATACCAACTAAGGTAAAAACCATAAATAAGAGTGATATTAATAAATAGCTCTTAGTAGTACTTCTGATTTTGATAAATAAAGCACTAACAATTGATAGTAACATAAATACTACACTAATTAATGCAAGTAATAATACTTTAAAAGTATCACCAATAAATTCATAATTACTTGTTGCTAAGATAATACCAGCAACTAATACCATAAATACACCTAATTTTAAAAAGATATCAATTCTTTTAATATCAGGACTTACTTCCTCTTTTTTTATTTCTGGTAATTTTGTTCCACAATCTTTACAAAACTTACCAAATCCTTCTTTACTACATTTAGGACAAATCATATCATTACCTCCTAATTAACTTTATATTCAATTTTTTCAGCTTCTTCAATATTTAAATCTGTTTTAGCATTAATCTTAAATTCATCATTCTTTTTTAAATTCCGATTAACAATATTATTTACTTTAATAATTTTATTATTATTTTTATCATAGAAAATTACATCAATGCTCTTAACGGTTTTAGTTTCGTCCGCTGTAACGGTTGCGGTAAAATCGTAGAATTTACCTTCTTTTTTTATTTCAACATCAGTAATTATTAAACCATCAACAAACGTTTTACCACGATTCATATAATTATGAACCCCAATTAGTATAATAAATCCTGCTAACAGCACTGCTAGTATAATCATAACGATTGTTAATATTTTATTACGTCCTGAATTTATTTTTTTGTTTTTCATCTATTATCACCTACTATAATTATACTATTTTTTAAATAATAAGCAATAATCTTTGACAATAAAAAAATTGCAATTTCTTGCAATTTTTATTTTGTTAGTTCATAGGTAATATTATGCATATCTGAAATATCTTCATCTGTACTTGCTTTAATACTTATTGAATCATTTGGTATTACATTTCGACCAACATAACCAATAAGTGTTACTATAACTTTATTATTTTTATCTAAAATATTTAATTTAATACCATCGATTGTTTCACTTTCTTTAACGGTTAATGTTCCAGTGTAAGTAGTTACCCCTTCCTCCGTTAAAACATGAATATCGCTGATAGTTATATTATCTGTAACACTGACATCATCAAATTTTGGATCTCCCATTCCAAGAATAGAATAAGCAATAAATGCCGCTAATGCAATCATTAAGACGCCAATGCCAATAACCCATTTACGATTTTCTTCACTTTTTATAATCGACATAAATTTTCTCATGAGTTTTCCCCACTTACTTCTTTAGATATTTCTTCAATAATTTGTATTATTTTACTAACACTATTTTTCTTACCTAAACCATTTTCAATATCGCATGTTATTTCATATTCACCAATTTCTAATTCATTGATATTTGAAATAACATCATCACCATTCTTACAACTAAATGTTACTCCTGATTTAGTAGATGTATATCCCGTAGGTAGTGTTATATCACTACCTACAGTTATTTCATCATCTAACTCAAGTTCAATACTTGGAGTTTCTCGATCAATACGATTAACCGTAAATGAACTTGTTGATACGACATTATTATTTTCGTCTAATGAACGAGCAAGAATAGTTACGTTTTCTTCAACTGTAATTTCACCTTGATATTCAAACCAAGTTTCACCTAAATCTAAACTATACTCACTAGTATATCCTTTTGGATAACTAATATTAATTTTTTTAGATTCTGCATAACCAGTATTATCAATTGTAATATTTGGAGTTTCAACGATAATCTTAGGTGCTGACTTAGGTGAAGATTTACCACCACGTCTTAATTCGAGTTCAATAGTAGTAAATGATACTGTACCAGCTCCTCCGTTACCACGGTTATTAGTTGCTGATC
Source organism: Caryophanales bacterium (assembly GCA_016282415.1). Classification (GTDB taxonomy): domain Bacteria; phylum Bacillota_I; class Bacilli_A; order RF39; family UBA660; genus RGIG8386. The sequence continues at coordinate 38,117 of JAEEKO010000002.1, forward strand.
CTCCAACAACTGAAGTTGTACCTTCACTAGTAATAGAATTACTAAATACGTTAATTGATCCACCACCAGATGATCCCGGAGTACCATAGCCTTTATGATCATATGCTGATGTACCATTAGCTTGCAATGTTCCAGTATTATTAAATTCACTAGCATAAATAACCAATAATCCACCTGTACCATTGCTTCCATCTGGAATACCAGAACTTAAATTTTTAGATTGACCACCTGGGTTACCAACACCACCAGAGTAGCCATCACTTCTACCACCAGAACCACCATATTGGTTACCACTTGTTGCAATTGATTCATAGGCTGATCCACCACCAGTTCCTCCTGAATAACTTGTACCAGCTCCTCCATCTCCAGGCGTTACTGAATATGATCCACCACCAGATCCACCACCACCTGTAGCACGACTAGAAACTGTAGAGCCAGCAGAACCAGGATTACCACTTTTATCACCAGAAGATTTCTTAGAAACTCCTCCAGCTCCGCCTACAGCAGGAACTACTTCAAATGTATCATCACTATTTTTCCATAGATATACATTATCTCCATAAGCATATGCACCATGCGAATTATCAATTGTTCCGGTATTATTTAATGTACCAGTAACAAATAGAACAAATCCTTTTGGTCCACCATATCGGTTATAGAATGGTTCTATCTTGGCATTATTTGTTAAATTTCCATTTACTTTAACAATTACCGTATTGGTAGCCATACGATCGCTGCCTAAACCATTACCAACGTCATTTTCATCACCAAACTTAGTATTAGTAGTAATAGTTTGATCTCCCTCTAATACATATAGGTGAACTGGGTAAGTAACCGTTTCACTATCACCTTCAACAACAAAATCATAATATCCATCGTTTAAACTAGGGTCATTTAATATTTCCAAAATACTGTCCCCTGATTTTGATGTTCTTTCAAAAGTTCTTTCGGCAATTGGTAATTCATCAAATGATGCACTACCAGTACCGCCAAGACTACGCTTATTAGTTGCGGATCCACCGGCTACATTTACGTTTCCTTCTTTAATTAGTGTTTTAGCAAATACATTGATGGAACCACCACCAGAAGAACCTCCAGTACCATAACTATTATGTTCATATGCGGCAGTACCAGTTGCTTTTAATAAACCATTACTTTCAAATTTATCCGCATAAATCATTAATAATCCACCAGTACCACTAACAATATGTCCATAATCAGTTTGTGGATTTACATACTCTCCACCTGGGTTACCAACACCACTACCTAAACCAGTACCGGTTCCACCCTGGCCACCATAATTGCTACCAGATGTTGTGGTCGCTTGCCATGCAGATCCTCCTCCAGTTCCACCGGAATAAGAGGTTGCAGATCCACCATCACCAGGTTTTGCGGAAGATGATCCACCACCTGATGCTCCACCACCTAGCGCACGACTTGATATTGTTGATCCATCCTTACCAGCTACTTGATATTTATCACCAGAAGTTTTCCTAGAAATTCCTCCAGCTCCACCTACAGCAGGAACAGTAGCAAATGTACCATTATCATATTTATAAATATATACATTATCACCATATGCATACGCACCATGAGAATTATCTATAGTACCATCATTAGTAAGTTTACCAGTTACATAAACCATAAATCCTTTTGGCCCACCATATTGTTCATGATATACAGGTCCCACTGTAACTCCTGATTTAATTTTTAAATCACCATTAAATTTGACTATGACCATATTAGTAGCCATTTTATCTTCAGTTGTACCTGACGCACAATCAGATAAAGATCCAAATTGGATATCGCTTTTAATTGATTGATTACCATTAATAACAATTAAATGCACTGGATATGTAACAGTTTCATTATCACCATTAACAATGAAATTATAGTATCCTGTATTTAAGTTACTATCATCTAAAATATCGATAATACTATCACCAGTTTTATTAATTTTCTCAGTTGAAACAACATGATTATCATCATATGAATCTATTTCTTCTTGAATAATACTAGTAAAATCATAATATTGACCATCAATTATTTTACCAATATTTACAGTTCCAAGACCTCCATTACCACCTCTACTGGTATTAGATGTCGTTTTTAGTGTTCCACCTGCAACTGATATATCACCTTTTAAATCATTATATACACTCAAGTATGAAACACTAGGTGAAATCAAATTAATAGCATTATTTGCAAAGATATTAACGGATCCACCACCAGAACCACCACCAATGTAAGTAGCAGAAGCGGCTTCATGACCTTTAGCAAGAATTGTCCCATTATTTTCATATTCATCAGAATAAATAATAAGTAATCCACCAGTACCTCCAGCAGGGTTACCGGCTCCTGCTCCAGCACCAGTTCCATAACCAGTTCCACCAGCACCTCCATTACTTGGTATATTTGTAAATGAAGTACTATTACGAATA
>JAEEKO010000063.1 GCA_016282415.1 Caryophanales bacterium
ATTTTAGATTACGTTAATGAAAACGAATATCGTAAATTAGAAAGAGCATTAAAAAAATATAATATGCTTGCATTTAAAAAATTGAACTTTGAATTCTATCCTGCATTACGTAGTGGTAAATTCTTAGGAAAAATGATTAGTCAAAATAAAAAAACAAGTACTGAAACATATGAATTAAGATTACCTAGTGATCGTAGATTTGCGGCAGTACATGGTGAATGTAATTTAATATATACGGTTTATAAAAAGGAAGGAACAGTAATGTTAAATGAATTAACACCAAAAGATATTTTACTTGAAGGTCATCAAAAAGAATTAAGTACCTATAAAGGTATCATGATTTCAAGTAAGAATGCTAGTCGTGATAAATTTAAAATTGATTTATTAACGATGTTACAAGACAAATAATTGTCTTGTTTTTTTATTAATTAGTTATTGAAATGCCGCCCTTTTTATGTTATTATTAGAAAGTGAATGGACCTTTAGCTCAGTTGGTTAGAGCATCCGGCTCATAACCGGGCGGTCGTAGGTTCGAGTCCTACAAGGTCCACCATTTTATATTTATGCGGGTATGGCGAAATTGGTAGACGCGCTAGACTTAGGATCTAGTGGAGTGATCCGTGTGGGTTCGAGTCCCTTTACCCGCACCATACTGAATATTAAGAACTATTTAATTAGTTCTTTTTTTTATTGAATTAAAGAGCCCTGTTTATTATAATATTATTAGTGGAGGTTTTTATGATTTATTTTAGAAAAAAAGATGATATTATTGAAAAATATGAAGTGCAATTTGATGCTGATAAAGTTAAAGACTTAAAGGAACGCATTATCAATGATTGCAGTCGTATTAAACATTATGATTATGAAAGTTCTAGTAATCCGTGGTCGGAATATAAAATTATAAAGAATGATAAATCATATGATACTGGCAAAGCAAAAGATTCTGGTTATTCTGAGCGCAGGATTTATCACTGGATTTATGATGAGTTAAAACCACCAAAATTAGTAGATTTTATTGATTCTTTATTAATTGATGATGTTCGTGCAATCGATAATATTTGGCTTTATGACGATTTTAATAATTTACCATTTGAAGAAGAGATTAAGGCTTTAAATGATGAAATTATTGCTATAAATGTGGAGAATGTTGATGAACGCATGAAAAAAGTTGTTGAACTAAAGGCATTATTACATGATCGTGAATTAAGTAAGAATCAAAAGAATGTTAGAGAATATTATGATGAATTAAAATCTCTAATAACATTCACATTAATTGATTCTTTACTTATAAGTGATGTAGAGCGTATTGAATCATTCTTTAATACTAATGTTTCAGCAATTGTTAGTGAAAAACCGGTCGTATTAAATTTAGTTGATAAAAAGATCAGTGAATGATCTTTTTTAATGATTATTATTATGTAAAGTTTTGTAATATAATTTTACAAAGATATTTAATTTTTATATAATAAAATAGGTGAGGAGAAATATATGGAAACTATTGTAAAATGCGAAAATGTATGTAAAAAAATTGGCAAAAAAGAAATATTAAAAAATGTTTCTTTTGAAATTAATAGTGGTGATATCTTAGCTTTTATTGGACCTAATGGTGCTGGTAAGACAACAACTATTAAGTTAATGCTTGGACTACAAAAAATTAACAAAGGTCATATTTCAATTAATGGTTATGATATTAAAAAGAATTTTGTAAAAGCTATTAGTAAAGTAGGAGCTATTGTTGAAAACCCAGATACATATATGTATTTAAGTGGTTATGAAAACTTAAAAATGGCCCAATCTTTATATGGTATTCATGATGAAGCAGAGTTACAAGCAATTATTAAAAAAATTGGTTTAGAAAAACGTATTAAAGATAAAGTTAGTAAATATTCTTTAGGTATGCGCCAAAGACTAGGTATCGGACTAGCATTAGTTAATCATCCTAATTTATTAATTTTAGATGAACCAACTAATGGATTAGATCCTGAAGGTATTCGTGACTTAAGAAATCTATTAAAAGAATTAGCAAAAGAAGGAATGGCTATCTTTGTATCAAGCCATAACTTAGCGGAACTTGAATCCTTCTGTAATAAAGTAGTTATTATTCAAAATGGTGTTATTATTGATAGCGCTAAAACCAAGGATTTAAAACATAATATCAGTGAAGCTGGTTCAGTTTATACGATTACGATTGATAGTAATAAGAAATTAAGTAAAAAATATGAACTTCTTGATGAAGATAAAGTTATTATTAAAGGTAATAAAGAAGATGTTTCTAAAGCAGTTAGTGACTTAGTTGGATTAGGTAAAAAGATTTACTTAATTACAGAACAAGAATTAAGTCTTGAAGAAGCATTCTTAAAGAAGACTGGAGGTAATAAAATTGATTAGATTAATTAGTGCTGAATTAAAAAAAGTTTTTAAGAAAAAAGCTATTTATATTATGTTAATTATTGTTCTTGGCTTTGGTATTTTAACTAACTTAATTTATAAATATGCGGATAAATTTAGCTTTGGTGAAACCAATCGCTATCAAAGTAAAGCAGAACGTGATGATTTAGCTAAATATAGTAAAACCTTAAATTTAAAACGCCAAGAAGAATTAGACGAATATATTTATGATCAAACGGAAATTTATTTTTATGATTTCTGTTTAGAAAATGAAGAATGGCGTTGTACTTTCTTAACTGAAGAGTATTATTCTTTAGTTTATGATTATATGGAAAGTACTTATAATCCTAAAACTGAATTAAATAAAGAAACAACGAAAGCAGCATTAGATAAAGTTATTAAAGAATTAACAGAAAATGATGTTTTTGGTATTTATAGAATTAAGAAAGCTTCAATTCAAACTGAATTAAATGAATTACTTGCTTCAAAAGACATTGTTACAAATAAAAAAGAAAAAGAAATGATTGAAAGCCAAATCATTGAACGTAAAAATGAAATTTTAAAATATGACTTATTATTAGAACATAAAATTACTCAAGAAAAGAAAGATGCAAGTCGTTATAGTCAAGTTATAAGTTATATTATGGCTAAAACTAGTAACGAAACATTAGATACTTATGATAAGTTAAGTGATGATCAAAAGTGTGAATATCGTTTAAATAAAGAAGCTATTAGCTTAAATAAATATAATATTGATCATAACTTAGATGATTCACAACCTACGGTTGCTGCTAATTTAAAATATTTCTTTGGAGATTTCTCATTCTTCATTGTATTATTTGTAATTATAATTAGTGGAGGAATCATGGCTGATGAGTATCATAAAGGTACAATTAAACAATTATTGATTAAACCATTTACTAGAAGTCAAATATTAACAAGTAAACTTTTAACCATTTTATTATTAATTCCAACATTTGCGTTAATGGTATTTACTATTTATTTTGTACTTACTTGTTTATTTACGGGATTTACTGGTGTTTTTGATGCAATTCCAGTATATGATTATATTAAAGATGAAATAGTAGTATACAATGTATTTAATTATAATTTTATGATGTTTGTTTCAAGAGTACCATATTTCGTAATCGTTAGTTTAATTTCGTTTGCAGTTAGTACTATTACTAGTTCAACAGCATTATCAATTGTAATGCCACTTGCATTAGTATTCTTTAGTAATATTATTAATATGGCAATCGATAGTTTCCAATTTAAATGGTTAAGATGGTTTGTAACATATATTTGGAACCTAGAAAAATATATCTTTGTTCGAAATTATGATGGGGTTCTTAATTCATTAGGATTTAATATTATATTTATTATTATTTATATTTTAGCAATTACAATCTTGCCATATATTTTCTTTAATCGTAAAGATATTAAAAATGTATAAAAAAAATAATTCCTTATTTAGGAATTATTTTTTTGTTATAGATTTAACAACTTCGTTTACATTAGCGTTTTCAAATGCTCTTAATACTTCTACTGGAATAGCAAAAATAATAGTATTTGATTGGTCACTAGAAACATCATTAATAGTTGATAATGTACGTAAATGAAGTGCTCCTGGAGTAGAACCCATCATTTCAGCAGCTTCTTTTAAGTTACGAGCTGCTTCAACTTCACCACGAGATTTAGTGATAACAGCTTCTTTTTCACGTTCTGCTTCAGCAATTTTAGCAATAACACGTTTCATTTCTTCTGGAAGTGAAACATCTTTTAGTTCAACGTTTTCAACTTTGATTCCCCAAGGATCAGTAGCTTTATCAATAATTGAACAAATTTCATTACTAATTTTATCTCTTTGTCCTAAAAGTTCATCTAAAGTTACAGCACCAACGGCATTACGCATGGTAGTTTGTGCTAATTGACTTACTGCATAGCGGAAGTTTTCAACGGCGATAATAGCTTTACCAGCATCAAAAACCTTGTAATAGATAACAGCATTAATTTTAACACTAACGTTATCTTTAGTAATTGCTTCTTGCTCTGGAACGTCAACTGCTTTAGTACGAATATCTACTTTTTTAAAACTTTGAAAGATAGGTAATACAATATGCCATCCTGGTCCTAAAGTTTTACTAAAATGACCGAAGGTGAATAGTAAACCTCTTTCATATTCGTTTATTTGTTTAATAGATCCAAAGATGATACATACAAAAATGAATCCCACAAATAAAACAAAGCCGACAAGTATTTCCATTATAATCTCCTTTCAAAAATATTTTATCATATTATGTCGTAAAAAATGATAAAAAATGTAAAAAAAATTCTGAAAATGAGGTATACTAATAATTGAGGGATGTTATATGAAAAAGGTATTACATATTACTAGGTTTATTATTACATTTATACTTTTATTCGTAATTATGACATGTTATGTCTTTATTTTTCATATTAACAAGGATAATAAATATGTAAATGATTTTAAGTATCATAAAACAGTTTATTATGAAAATAATAAGATTAAGAACAAGATTAGTGAATTAGTTAAAAAAGAAGCATTAATAAGTAACAATGTATTAGATAAGAAATATGTAAATCTTTTTGCAAATGAAGATGGAGTTTATAAAAGTTATATTTATCAATTCTATACTGGTAATAAAGTAGAAATAGACAAGATCTTTAAAAATGAAGAAGGTTATCAGTTATTTGTTAATAAGACTACAGAAATGTGTGAATTAAAATATCCAGTATTTGTTTGTCAAGAATTGATGGATAATGCTGAAAAATCTTATGAGATATTATCTAATAAAATAATGGTTTATTTTAATAAGACGGAATTATTAAAGAATGTAAAAGATAATTACATGGTCGAAGTGAATTATGCAGAACTAATTATTGATAATAATAACATTTTAAATTATTCATTTAGTTTAGATAGTAATTATAATAATCCTAATACTTTTAGAATTAATCCTGATCGTAAATTGATAGCATTTTCGTTTGATGATGGTCCGGGACCTTATACAAAGCAAATTGTTGATGCTCTAACCGCACATCATTATACGGCAACTTTCTTTGTGGTCGGTAATCGTTTATTTAAATATGGTGATGTTTTAAAATATGAAGATGATAAAGGGATGGAAATTGGTAACCATTCCTATGATCATTCAAACTTAGCTAAATTAAAAAATGGTAAATTGGAAGCTAATATTAATCAAACGTCTGCTAAAGTAGAGGAGTTGATTGGTAATTCTCCTTACTTAATCAGACCACCTTATGGGGCAATTAATGATTATGTAAAAGAGAGTTTACCTAACGCTTTCATATTATGGAATGTTGACACTAATGATTGGTTATATCGTGATAAGAATTATATTCATGATTATTTATTAAGTCATTGTAATGATGGTGATATTGTTTTAATGCATGATATTCATGCTACTACAAAAGAGGCAGTACTATCTGTATTAGATGAGTTATATTTAAATAATTTTCAAGTTGTTAGTGTAACAGAGTTAGCAACATTAAAAGGCGTAACTTTAGAAGATCATCATGCTTATCGTAGTTTTAAATAGCAAGTTCATCTTCAAAGGAATCGTTAAAGCAGGTATATAAATAAATCAAACCGGCGATAAAAAAGAGAAAAGAAGCAAATAGGTTTAAGATACTATTTGTTTTTTTATTTTTTAAATAAGCTTGATAATTTAAGTAAATAAAGTAACCATATATAATTAATGAAATTAAAAAAATACCTAAATTAATATAATGAAACCAGTTATAATCTTTTTTATGATGCTTTGTAACAAAGTTCTCTTCAAAGATATTGGAAACAATTGCCATAATACTAATAAAGATATAAATATACCAGATATAGTTTTCTTGATGGATTTTCTTAATTTTATTATGATATGGGTTCATACTTCATTTTATGCATAAAAAAAAGAAACGTTAAAGTTTCTTAATTCGCTAAATGGTGACCCGTACGGGATTTGAACCCATGAATGCATGCGTGAAAGGCATGTGTGTTAAACCACTTCACCAACGGGCCACAAATGGTGGGCCTGAATGGACTTGAACCATCGACCTCACGCTTATCAGGCGTGCGCTCTAACCAGCTGAGCTACAAGCCCATTTGTGTTTTTGTAAAACCTATTTCATTTTAATATAGTTTGCAGCTTTTTGCAACCATTTTTTAACAAAATAAATGGTGTCCCCTCGGAGGCTCGAACTCCGGACCCACTGATTAAGAGTCAGTTGCTCTACCAACTGAGCTAAGGAGACATCTTGCAACTGCCTCTTAATTATATCATAAAATTAAGAATTTTCAACAAATTTTTACGATTTATGATAAAATCTTATTGAGGTGTGATAATGAAAACTTTATATGATGTTTTAAGTAAAAAAGAAAAGAATGAAGTAAGAAGAGCATTTAAAGATAAAAATCCAAGTCTTTATAGTCGTTTCCTTCGTATTGGCTTAACTGGTGTATTATTAATGATATTCTCATGTGCGATTTCTGCTTATACATTAATTACCGAAGATCCTCATGCCTTATTATATTTAATATTATATGGTGTTTCTTTTATCGCGGGAGTATTCTTCTTGGTAAAGAGTCGTTTATTATTAAAAGAAGCTTTAAATAAATATATTAAGAGTAAAAAGCAAAAATAAAAAATCCAATGGTTATTGGATTTTTTTAATCAAACATAAATGGCGGAGCAGGAGAGATTTGAACTCTCGCGCCAGTTAACCCGACCTACACCCTTAGCAGGGGCGCCTCTTCAGCCTCTTGAGTACTGCTCCATCCAAGTACTTTTTAATTATAAAATATAATCATTTATTAGTCAACTAAAAAAGAACTTCCTATGAAGTTCTTTAATTATTTACCTAACGTAATAGTACGGATATTTTCAATATATTCTTTCATGAAAGTAATATAGTTTAAATTGTTTTCACGATCTTCAGTAGTTAAGTTAGTCATGGTATTAACAGTAATAATTTTAGCACCATAGTTATTTACTAAATCATTAATTAAATCAGTTTTTTCATCAGTGTTTGCCATCATAATATATTTATATTTTTTGTTTTTAAAATTGGATTTAATAGTATTTAAATTATTTTCACTAATTGCTTCTTTATCTTCTAAGCAAATAATGTTATAACCATAGTTATTTAAATATTTGAATACTTTATTACTAACTACGATGGTTTCTTGATTTTTGTCTTTAGCCGATGATGCAATGACTCTTAATTCAGCATCCATACGACTAACTTCTTCTTGTAAAGGTTTGTAGTTATTTTCGATTTCTTCAATAATATATTTACTTTTAATAAAATCTTCTAAATTATTCTTAATAGTAGTAGCAAGCATTAAATAATTATTTGGACTAAGCCATAACTCTTCAACTCCATTTTCGTATTTTAAACCATAAGATACATCAATAATTTTGATTTTATGATTTTCATTAATAAAATCTTTAGCAATATTTTTTTCATTACTTAAACCATTATAAATAAATAAACCAGCTTTACTATATTTATTAATTTGTTTTTTGGTTAATTTATAATCTTTAACATTAACCCCATTTGGATAGATTGATAATACGGTTGAATTGTTACCATATAAGGTTTCTGTTAAGTATTCAATTGGGTATACGGTTGTATAAATTTTAATACCTTCTAACGAATCTCTTTTAAAACATGCAGTTGTTAAACCAAGAGTAATAACTCCTAACATTAATAATTTAATAAATTTTTTCATATAATCTCCTTTTTCTTAACCGGGTCATAACCATATTTACCAAAAGGGTGACACCTTAATATTCTTTTAATTCCTAGTATTAATCCTTTTATCAAACCATATTCATTTAATGCATCAATCATATAATTACTACAAGTAGGAGTAAATCGACAACACTTGTGCATATGTAATGGGGTGATTTGATAAAACCTAATTAATAAAATAATTATTCTTTTCATACTTAAAAATTATACTATAAATCATCAATAATTGCAAAATATGTTTTAATTATTTGAAAAAATTTGTTATAATAGACATTAGTTAAAATGGATGTGATGAAAATGGATTTTTTAAATCGCTATAATATCAAATTAAAAAATGAAGCTTTACTGGAAATTGCGTTAACTCATAGTAGTTATGCTAATGAACATGTTGCTGTTAGCTATGAACGCTTAGAGTTTTTGGGTGATGCAATATTAGAAGCAGTAATTAGTGAATATTTTTATAATAATTCTAATTTATCTGAAGGTGAAATGAGTAAGATTCGTGCGAGTTATGTATGTGAAGCCGCTTTAAAAGAATACTCTCATGAAGTTGGCATTGATAAACATATTCGTGTTGGTCATGGTCAAGAAAATAATATTAATGACACCATTGTTGCGGATTGCTTTGAAAGTGTTATTGGTGCAATCTTTTTAGACCAAGGTTTTGATGTGGCACGTGATTTTATTTTAAAGGTAATTGTACCATTTATTATTAGTGAAACTGTTTTCTATGATGATTATAAGAGTGTTTTACAAGAAATGGTCCAAACTGATAAGAAATCTTTAGAATATCGTGTAATTAAAGAAGAAGGCCCTGCTCATCAAAAGTACTATGAAGTTGAAGTATTAGTTGATGGAATTGTTTATGGTGTTGGTTCTGGTAGTTCTAAAAAACAAGCGGAACAAAATGCTGCTAAAGTTGCCTACGAAAAAAGAGCTAGATAGGGTGTAATTATGTATTTAAAGAGTATTAAGGCAAATGGGTTTAAATCGTTTGCAGAAAAAATTGATATTGAATTAACTACAGGTATTACTGGTGTTGTTGGCCCTAATGGTTCTGGTAAATCAAATATTGTTGATGCCATTCGTTGGGTTTTAGGAGAACAAAGTATTAAATCCCTTCGTGGTGATGGTACGATGACCGATGTTATTTTCCAAGGGTCAAAAAGTCGTAATGCGGCAAAACGTGCTAGTGTTAGTTTAGTTTTTGATAATAGTGATCATTATTTAAATAGTGATTTTAATGAAATTGAAGTTACAAGAACGGTTTATAATACCGGCGAAAATGAATATTCAATTAATAATAGTAAAGTTAGACTAAAAGATATCACAGATTTATTTATTGATAGTGGTGTTGATAAAGAAGCCTTCAACATTATTTCACAAGGTGAAGTAACTAATATTGTTAATAGTAAGCCTAGTGAACGTCGTGTTATTTTTGAATCAGCAGCGAGTGTTTTAAAATATAAAAAACGTAAAGAAGAAAGTTTACGAAAACTAGAAAAGACTAAAGATAATTTATCAAAAATTGATTTATTAATTAACGAAATTAATGAAACTAAGGCACCACTGGAAGAAGAAGCCGTTAAAGCTCGTAAGTATTTAGATTTAAAAGATAAATTAAAAGATATTGAAATCGCTTTAATTGTTAATGATATTACAAAGTTTAATAATGAATCAAATATTTTAAAACAAGAATTAGATAAGTTAAAAGAAGAATTTGAAAGTACTCAAAATAATGATACCTCTGATAATTTATTAATTGAACAATTAAAATTAAAGAAGATTGAATTAGATGATGAAATAAGTGCTTTTAACGATGAAATAATTAAGATTAATGAAGAAATTGCTAAAGTTGATAGTGAAAAACGTTTAAATATTGAACGTCAAAAGAGTGAAAGCACTAGTGAAGATGAAGCTAATATTATTACTTTAAAGGAAGAAATTTTAAACTTAAAGAAGAATATTAGTGTTATTGAAAGTGAAAAGAGTTTAATTGAAGAAGATTTAAATAAACAAAGTGAAGCTTTAGAAAAGATAACGGTTGAAAAGAAAAACTTAAATATTAAGAATAATAGTACTTTAATTAAAAAAGATGAATTAACTAGTGAATTATTTAAAGTTAAAAATGAAATTGCTATTACGGAAAATAATATTAGTGGTGATGGTTTACTTACAACTAGTGTTAAAAAAGTATTAAATAATCCTCGCTTAAAGAAACATGATGTTTTAGGACGTTTATTTGATTATGATCCAACTTATGCTAAAGCATTAGATTGTGCTATTGGGTTTAATTACAATGTTATTGTGGTTGATAATGAAGATGATGCTAAAGAAGCAATTAATTATTTAAAAGAAAATGATTTTGGACGTGCTACCTTCTACCCATTAAATATTATTAAACCGAAATTTATTGCGGCTGACATTTTAGAACGTATTAGCGTAGTTAATGGTTTTGTTGGAGTAGCGTGTGATTTAGTTACTTATGATAAACAATACGAAAATGTAATTAAAAACCAATTAGGAAATGTTATTGTGGTTAAAGATATTGATGCTTTAAACTTAATTGGACGCATTATTAATTATCAATATCGTATTGTGTCTCTTGATGGTGAAATATTAAATCCTGGGGGATCAATTACGGGTGGTTCATCCAAGAATAATCATGGTAAATTAGAAGAAAAACGGGTATTACAAGATTATAAAAATAAAGAGCAGGAAATTCTTGCAAAAATTGAAGATGTTAAAGATGATCTTCGTAAAATAAGTGATGAGTTAGAAATAATTAATGATCAAGAAAAGAATGCTTTAGAAGCAATTTATAAAAATAACGAAATGGTTAATAATAAGAATCAAACCTTAACTGATTATAATTACAAATTAAACGTTATTGAAAGTGAATATAATTCTAAAGTATCAAAAAAAGATTCAAAATTGGATCAAGTAATTGAAGATTTATTAAAACAATATTATGAATTAGTAGAACAAAGAGATACTAAAGTTAAATTGTTAAATCATAAGAAGAGTGATTTATTCGATTTGAATAATGAAATCAACGAATGTGATTTAAAACTAAAGAAACGCAATGCTAAATACAATCAATTACAAAATGATATTAAAAATAAAGAAATTACTTTAGCTAAAAATAGTGTTCAATTAGATAACTTATTATTAAATTTAAGTGATTCTTATAGTATGACTTATGATTATGCTTTAAGTAATTATGAACTTGAAAAAGATATTGATGTAGCCCGTAAAGAAGTACGTAGCTTAAAACTAGATATTCGCGATTTAGGTGATGTTAATACGGGAAGTATTAGTGAATATGAACGTTTATGTTCTCGTTTTGAATTCTTAAATACTCAAAAAGAAGAATTAGATACTGCAATTAATAACTTACTTGTAATCATTGATGAAATGGATGAAATCATGAAGGATAAATTTGTTAAAACCTTCAATGAAGTCAAGAAAGAATTCAGTATCGTATTTAAAGAATTATTTAAGGGTGGGGAAGGAACATTAAAACTTACTGATCCGGATAATATTTTAGAAACTGGTGTTGAAATTTTAGCGGTTCCACCAGGAAAGAAAATTAGTTCTAACACATTGCTTTCGGGTGGTGAAAAAACATTAACCGCAATTGCATTGTTATTTGCAATTCTTAATGTTAAGAAAGCACCATTCTGTGTATTAGATGAGGTTGAAGCAGCATTAGATGAAGCTAATGTTGATATGTTTGGTAACTTCTTATTAAAGAAGAAAGATGCTTCCCAATTTATCATTATTACCCATAAGAAACGTACGATGGAATATGCTGATTACTTATATGGTATTACAATGCAAGAATCTGGTGTTTCTAAGTTAGTAAGTGTTAAATTAGATAATATAAAATAAACTAGGATGTTATCCTAGTTTTTTATATTTCACGCATTAATTCTTTATTTTTATATGGATTCTTTGGATCAATATGATCAATAAATAGAATTCCGTTTAAATGATCAATTTCATGTTGGAAGGCAACACTGATATCTTCACGAACACGAATGTTTTGAACGTTACCATCTAAATCATAATAATTAATACGAATACGAGCGTGACGAGGAACAATTCCTTCGACTGGACGGTTAATACTTAAACATCCTTCGCCTTCACCAACATAAATCATTTCTTCAGATTCACTAATAATGGTTGGATTAATAATAATGTGTTCTTCGAATGTACCATCTTCGTTTTCATTAGCAATTACGAAGATACGTTTTGGAATACCAACTTGAATCATTGCTAAACCCATACCAGCACGTAAATTATACTTTTTAGCACATTTTTCATCTTGACTCATTTCAAGATAAGTAATCATGTCTTGAATGGTCTTTTTAAGATTATCATCAAGTGGAAATTGGACATCTTTTGATACTTCACGTAATTTTTTATCTTTTTCGTCAATAATCTTAATATCAGGCAATTTCATACACTCACCCCTTGCGATAATAAATTATATCAAAAAAAGTAAAAAAATGGAAGATTTTTCTTCCATTAATTATTATTCCATATATAACCGGCACCAATAATTATTACTAATAAAATAAATAGAACAATCCAGATTGCTGAACCTGTTCCAGTTCCGGTAGTATAACCTGTTATTGGCATGCAATTGTTATAACCGGCACCATAATAACCATTATTTCCATAATAGTACATATTATATACCTCCTTTATTTATTATAATTTATTAAAATTGTCTTAATTTTGACATATTAAATGCCTATTTTTATTCGATAATTGTTAAAATATGTTATTATTAAAATAGGGTGAACGAAATGAAAGCTAAAATCAAAAAATTAGATCTTCCGTTACTTATGGCAATGATTATCTTTCTAATCTTTGGTTTAATTATGATTTTTAGTGCTTCAAATGTTTCGGCGGTATTAAGATATCAGGTATCAACAACGCATTTTTTTAAACGTCAATTATTATTTGTTCTAGCAGCGTTGTTTGTTGGTTTTACAATTGTGTTAAGGGTTCCAACTAAAAAATATCGTTTCTTTGGAGTTCTTTATTTTTTAGGATCAATCTTAGCATTATTCTTAATCTTTGTATACGGTAAAGTTGCTGGTGGTGCGAAAAGTTGGTATGCACTAGGTAGTTTAAGTGTTAACTTACAACCAATAGAGTTTGCTAAAACAGCATTAATTATTTTTTTATCGATTTATTATTCGGTAGTTTATCGCTTAAAAAGCAGACCAATGGTAGTAACTATTATTCCGTTTATTTTAACGGCGATTATGGCCGTATTGATTGTATTACAACCTGATTTAGGTGGTGCTTTAATTATTTGTGCTCTTATGGGATTGCTATATTTAACGTTACCTGATGATAAGAAAAGTAAATCAAATTTAATAAAGATAATTATTGTTGGTGGGGTATTATTCTTAGCAGTATTACTTTATTCTGGATCTAATTTTATTGATAATTATCAATTAAAACGTTTACAGTTTTCACATCCATGTAGTCGTTATATTGAAGATACTGGTTATCAAGTTTGTAATGGTTTTATTGCTATGCACAATGGTGGTTTCTTAGGTCGTGGTTTAGGTAAATCAACACAAAAGTATTTATACTTACCTGAAGCTCATACCGACTTTATTTTTCCAATCATTGTTGAAGAATTAGGTTATCTTGGAGGATTAGTAGTAGTTTTTGGTTATGCGTTTATGTTATATCGTATTCTAAATATTGCACGTCGTGCTAAAACAATTCAAAATCAAGTATTAAGTTATGGTTGTTTATTCTATATGTTGATTCATATTATGATTAATTTGTTAGGAGTTTTAGCATTAATGCCATTAACCGGAGTACCACTTCCATTCTTAAGTTATGGTGGTTCATATACTGTAAACTTAATATTGATGGTATTTATTGTTGAACGTGTTTCAATTGAAAATAATTCTGTTAAATAAAAATTACAAGAAATTGTAATTTTTTTTATGAAAAAAAAGGAAATGATGGGGTCAACCGATAATATAATAGTAGGAGGTATAAAAAATGTATCAATTACTATTAAAAAAGTATTATCCATTTTTAATTATTATATTATTAGTTATTAGTAATATTGTAACTTATTGTTATTATGGTAAAAAAGAAAAAACTACTGTTGAATGTTCGCAATCTAATATAGTTGCTTCTGATAGTGAAAATATAAATATTATGGTTGATATAAAAGGAGAGGTTAAAAAACCAGGATTATATCAAATAGCATTAGGAAGTAACTTAAATGATTTGATTAAGTTAGCGGGAGGATTAACTAAAAATGGAACTACTAGTAATATCAATTTAGCTAGAAAGTTGACTGATCAAAGTGTTGTTGTGATTAAAAGTAAAAAACAAAGCTCATCTAAGATTGTTGAAATACCTTGTGTATGTCCGGAAGTAGAAATAACTAAGTGTGATTCAAGTATTATTGAAATAAGCACTAGTGAGAAGTTAGAAGGAGAAAAGAAAAAAACTGTTACGGAAATTGATGCCAATAAAAAAGTTAGTATTAATAGAGCTTCTAAGGAAGAGCTGATGACTTTATCAGGGATAGGGGAATCCAAAGCTGATGCCATAATAGCATATCGTAATCAAAATGGTTTATTTACTAAATTAGAAGATTTAATCAATGTTAGTGGCATAAGTGAAAACATTTTTAATAAGATTAAAGACAATATTGAATTATAAATGGTTTATATATCTGTTATTAATTATTTTACTTATTAAACCATTGCTAATTATAAAAGACGTTAATAAACCAATAAAGGTTCCAAATGATTCAAAAATATCTGGTGTAGTTTTAGATTATAAGATTAATGGTAATAAACTAACTATTAAAACTAAGCAAACGACAATAATTTATTATTTTAAAGATAATAAGGAAATAACTAGATTTAAAATTGGTTATGGTGATACCTTTCATAGCTCGGGTGCTTATCAAACTTATCAAAGTAATAACATTCCTTTTAATTTTAATAATAAGTTATATCAGCAATTAAATGGTCATGAGTATTATTTTGAAGCCAAAGTAATTAACTTAACACCTACTAATAATTACTTATATAAAGTTAAGAATTATTATTTTAATCATTTAAAAAGTTATGATAATTATGATTATTATTTAGCATTAATGATGGGAAATAAAAACTATTTAGACAGTGATTTTGAAACGATTTATAGTGATAATGGAATTAGTCATCTTTTAGCAATGTCGGGGTTACATTTAGGTTTATTTATTATAGGTATTAATTATTTTTTAAAGTTAATTCATATAAGTAAAGCAAAAAGAATTATTGTTTTTATTATGTTCATTATTATTTTATTATTTATGACTAATTATAATTTAAGTTTATTACGAGCTTCATTATTCTTTTTATATTTAAATCTTAATAAACGATTTAAGGTGGTTAATTCTAACAATAAAGTCTTGGTATATGTTTTAATAACTTGTTTATTATTTAACAGTCGAATTATTTTTAATCTAGGTTTTATTTATTCTTTTTTATGTACATGGGCATTAGTTAATTATCATTTTTCGAAGCAAAGAATTTTAGGTTTATTTGAAGTTAGTTTGGTAACTTTTTTGGTAACATTACCAATTACGATTAAATTAAATCATTCAATAAATTTATTAAGTTTTCTTTTTAATTTAATCTTAGTTCCTTATATGTCGTATTTATTGTTACCATTAATTATTTTTTCTAGTTTTATTCCCTTTATTAATCCTTTAGCGTCCTTATTTATACGGTTATTTAATTATTTAAATTGTATTTTTTATAATATCTCTTTATTTAAAGTTATAATCCCAGATTATCCTAATTATTTGATGATTATTTATTATATTATTTTTATTGCTTTCCTAAAACATAAAAAGTTTATTATAGGATTACTTTTAATCTTATTAATAATTAAAATATTACCATTTTTTAATAATGATTATTTAATAACTTTTTTGGATGTTGGTCAGGGTGATTCAATATTGATGGTAACACCGCATTTAAAGCAGGTAATAATGATTGATACGGGTGGTAAAGTTAAATATAATAATGACTTTATTTATTATAAAAAATATTTAGATATTTCTAAGTCAATAAATTATTTAAAAGGTTTAGGAATTACTAAAGTTCATTATTTAATTATTACTCATGGCGATTATGATCACATGGGCGAAGCTATAAATTTAGTAGAAAACTTTAAAGTAGAAAACGTAATATTCAATTGTGGTGAATATAATAAATTAGAGAAAGATTTAATTACGGTATTAGATAAAAAGAAAATTTCGTATTCTTCGTGTGTTGATAAGATTGAAGATTTGATTTTTCTGCAAACTAAGGATTATGATAATGAAAATGATAATTCAAATGTTATTTATACTGAAATTAATGGTTATAAATTGATGTTTATGGGTGATGCAGGAATAGAGAAAGAAAAAGATATATTGAATAAGTACAATATAAGTAATGTAGATGTATTAAAAGTAGGGCATCATGGAAGTAAAACTAGTAGCAGTGCTTATTTTATAAATATAATAAAACCTAAATATTCAATTATAAGTGTTGGAAGCAATAATAGATATGGTCATCCGAATAAAGAAGTATTAGATAATTTAAAAGATTC
>JAEEKO010000064.1 GCA_016282415.1 Caryophanales bacterium
GATTATTTATAGTATCATTTTGTTTGTTATTTTATTGAGGTGAAAAACATGGATAATAATATAATTTTAACCGCTGAAGGTTACTTAGAATTAGAACAAGAATTAAATTATTTAAAGAACGAAAAGCGTCCAGAAGTTATTACGGCTTTAAAGGAAGCTCGTGCTTTAGGTGATTTATCTGAAAATGCCGACTATGATGCTGCTCGTGATGAACAAGCTAAAGTAGAAGGACGTATTAAACAACTTGAATACCAATTAGAACATGCTATCATTAACGATAATGCTAAAAAAGATGTTGTTTCTATTGGAACAACTGTTACTGTATTATATGTTGGTGAAGGCGATGAAGAAGTATATCAAATCGTTGGATCTTTAGAAGCTGATCCATTTGAAAATAAAATTTCTAATGAAAGTCCAATAGGAGCTGCTATTATGGGTAAAAAAGTTGGCGATGTTATTAGCGTTGCAAGCCCAAATGGTGCTTACGATATTAAGATTACTAAAATTGCATAATATGCAATTTTTTGAAATAGAGAAGGATGGTATTATATGAAAAATGTACATACAATAGATGTTGAATTAACTAAAGAAGAATGGGCAGAATGTTTGGATAAAGCCTTCAAAAAACAAAATAAGAATGTTAAAATTGATGGTTTTAGAAAAGGTACTGCACCTAAAGATATGTTTATTAAGAAATTTGGAATTGAAACTTTATATAACGATGCTGTTGATGAAGCTATTAATTCAAAATTTGGAAAAGCTATCATTGATAGTAAATTAACTCCAATTATTGAACCTCGTGTTGATATTAAAAAAATTAGTGATACTGATTTTGGATTTACTATTACGGTTATTACTAAACCAGAAGTTAAATTAGGTGAATACAAGAATTTAGGAGTTAAGAAAGAAACTGCTAAAGTTACTAAAGCTGAAATTGATGAAGAAATCAAAAATTTACGCAATCAATATGCTGAAATTGTTCCTAAAAAAGATGGTAAGATTAAAGCTGGTGATACTGCAGTAATTGATTTTGAAGGAACTGTTGATGGTAAATTATTAGATGGTGGTACTGGTAAGAACTATCCTCTTGAAATTGGTTCAAATACTTTCATTCCTGGATTTGAAGATGGTCTAGTTGATATGATGGTTAATGAAGAAAAAGAATTAAACTTAAAATTCCCAGAAAATTACACTGAAGAATTAAAAAATAAAGATGTTACATTTAAAGTAAAAGTTCTTGATATTAAAGAACGTGTGTTACCAGAAATGAATGAAGATTTCTTCTTAGATTTAGGTATGGAAGATGTTAAATCTGAAGCTGATTTAAGAAAGAAAATTGAAGAAGATATCAAAAAACATAAAGAAGCTCATATTGAAGATGAATATGTTGAGGCTTGTTTAGAAAAAGCTTTAAAAAATGCTAAAATGGAATTGAATGAAGAAATCATTGATGATGAAGTTCATCGTATGATTCATCAATTTGAAGAACAATTAAGAATGCAAGGTTTAAATATGGAACAATATGCTCAATTTACTGGTATGACTCATGAAAAGATGCATGAACAAATGGAACCTGAAGCTAAAAAACGTGTTGGTTACCGTTTCTTAATTGATAAAGTTGCCGAAACTGAAAAGATTGAACCAACTGAAAAAGAAGTTAAAGACCATTTAGCAAAATTAGCTAAGGAATATGGAACAACTGAAGAAGAAATTACTAAAATGTATGGTGGTTTAGACGTTGTTAAATATGACTTAAAAATGTATAATGCTATCGAAATTATTAAAGGTTAATAATTAATATTTAAAGTGATTTTTATAAATCACTTTTTTTGTGTAAAATTATGTAAAAAATGTAGACAAAATTTCTTTTTTATTTATAATAACTAATTAAGTTGGTTGGGAGGTAAAACAATGAATAACACACTACCAGTAATCATTCTTAAAGACCTTGTTTTATTTCCGCAACAAGAAGTACGTATTGATTTAAATAATAATAATAGTAAAAAAATAATTGATCTCGCAACACTTGATTATAGTAGTAGAGTATTAGTAGTATGTCCTAAAGATATGATGGAAGAAGACTTAGATCAAACGGATTTACCTAATGTTGGTGTTGTCGGGGAAATCAATAGTTTAATGGAGCTTCCTAATGGTACTATTAGAGTTACCATTAAAGGGGTTAAACGTGTTGCTATTAATAGCTATTACAATTATGAATTAGATAAGAATTTATTACTTGCCGATACTTTTAATATTCATTTACCAAAATATAATGAACTTGAAGAGATTTCTTATGTTCGTAAATTAAAGAAACTAATTAATGAATATATTGAAGAAAATCCAATGGTTTCTAATAGTATTATTAATACTATAAAAAAGGTAGATAGTATTAATATTCTTACTGATGTTATTGCAACCTTTATTCCCTTAAAAACTAGTAAAAAATTAGATTACATGCAAGAAATTAATGGTTTAAAACGCGCTATTAACATTCTTACCGATTTAGAAATTGAATTAGAATTAATTCGTCTTGATCAACGTTTAGATGAAAGCCTTAATGAAAAAATGGCTAATACGCAACGTGATTATATTTTAAAAGAAAAATTAAATGAGTTAAAAGAAGAACTTGGTGAAGAAGACGAAAAAACGAAAGAAATTCAAAAATATTTTGAACAATTAGATAGTTTAAATCCTAAACCAAAAATCTATAATCAAATTGTATCTGAAATCAAAAAATATGAATTTACTACAGAGTCTTCACCAGAAACTGTTAGTATTCGTAATTACTTAGATTGGGTTTTAAATTTACCATGGAATAATGAAAGTGAAGATGAAACTAGTTTAACTAAGATTCGTAAAGAACTAGATAAAACCCATTATGGGTTAAAAGATATTAAAGACCGTATTGTTGAATATCAAGCTGTCAAGAAATTTAATAACAAGATTGCTGGTCCGATTATTTGCTTAGTAGGGCCTCCTGGGGTTGGTAAAACCTCAATTGCTAAATCAATTGCGAAGAGTTTAAATAAGAAATTCTTTAAAATTAGTTTAGGTGGTATGAGTGATGCCGCTGAACTTAACGGACATCGTCGCACATACTTGGGAAGTCAACCTGGTAAAATCATTAAAGCATTAAAATATTGTTGTACTAATAACCCAGTTATCTTATTGGATGAAGTTGATAAAATGGTTATTACAGAAAAAGGTGATCCATCAAGTGTTTTACTAGATATCTTAGATCATGAACAAAATAATCATTTTATGGATAACTATATTGATATGCCATTTGATATTTCTAATGTAACTTTCATTTTAACTGCAAATGATATTTATTCAATTCCTGAACCACTTCGTGACCGTTTAGAAATAATTGAATTAAATAGTTATACTGAATACGAGAAATTAGATATTGCGAAGAAATATTTAATTCCTAAAACCTTAGATAATTATGGCATTGATAACAAAGTTATTAAGATTAAAGATGATGTTATTAATTCGTTAATTAAAAATTATACGCGTGAAGCGGGAGTACGTGAATTAAGTCGCTTAGTTGAAACGATTATTCGAAAAGCAATGACTGAATTAGTTGAAGATAAAGAAAAAAATACTAAGACTATTACGTTAAAAGATATTAATAATTATTTAGGTAATTTCCGCTTTGAAAATCATTTAGTTGATGAATATCATCCTGGTATGGTTAATATATTAGCTTATACCCCTTACGGTGGTAATGTTAATTTGCTAGAAACAATTAAGTATCAAGGTAGTGGTAAAATAACAACTACAGGCATGCTTGGTGATATTTTAAAAGAAAGTGTTGAAGTAGCACTAGCTTATATTAAGAATAATCAAAAAGCATTTAAATTAACCAAATATGAATTTGATAAATATGATTATCATTTAAATTTCTTAAATGCTGCTATTAAAAAAGATGGACCTAGTGCGGGCATTAGTATTGTTACTTCATTATTAAGTTTAATTTTAGATAAAGAAGTACCGAAGAATATCGCAATGACTGGTGAAATTAGTTTACAAGGTAATATTTATAAAGTAGGCGGTATTAAAGAAAAAATTATCGGAGCATATAATCTTGGTATTAAGACAATTTTTATTCCTAAAGATAACGAATTTGACTTAGTTGAATTACCTAGTGATATGTTAAAAGAATTAAGAATAATTAAGGTAAGTAATTATAGTGAAATTTTCAAGGAAATTTTTAAAAAATAACGGTTTTTTAATTCCGTTATTTTTAGATTTATTGTATAATAAAGTTGGTGTTTTCATATGAAGCGATTGGAAGTAGATATTAATAAATTAAGTCCGATGATGAAACAATATATGGATATTAAAAATAATTATCAAGAAGAATTATTGTTTTATCGTTTAGGGGATTTTTATGAATTATTTTTTGAAGATGGGGAAATTGTTTCTCGTGAATGTGAATTAACTTTAACTGGTAAAAATGCTGGTTTAGAGGAACGTATTCCAATGTGTGGGGTTCCTTATCATTCAGTTAAACCTTACATTGAAAAATTAGTTAATTTAGGATATAAAATTGCTATTTGTGAACAATTAACGGATCCTAAAGCATCTAAAGGGATGGTTGAACGTGGGGTTGTTAATGTTATTAGTAAAGGAACCATTAGTGATTTAGAATTATTAAATGCTAGTGATGCTAACTATATTGGTGCTATTTATGATTATAAATATAATTACGCCCTAACTTATGCGGATATTTCAACAGGAAATATTTATGCAGTTACTATTCCTCATATTAAAGAAAAATTATTAAATACTATTTTAAATTTACAATTAAAAGAAGTTATCTTAAACGATAATAGCGATTTGGAATTAATTAATTTATTACGTAATCATTATAATATTGAAGTTAGTATTTCCAATGAAACTTTAGAAAATGATTATAGTTTTATTTATGAAGATCTTAATGATGTTAAGATAATTAATAATGTTAAACAATTATTATATTACTTAGTGGTTAAACGCTTAAAAGATTTAAGCCATATGAATAAGGTTGAATTATTAAATTTAAATACTTATTTAGAGATGGATACACATACTATTCGTAATCTTGAATTAATTGAAACAACGCGTTTAAAAGAACGTACGTATAGTTTATTATGGTTCTTAGATAAAACTAAAACTGCTATGGGAGCACGTTTACTTAAAACAAATATTATTAGTCCAATTAAAGATAAAAACGAACTTGAAAATCGTTATCATCAAATTGAAGTATTTAATAATGAATTTATTATTCGTGATGAATTAAGAACCTTATTGTATGAAATTTATGATATTGAACGCTTAGTTGGTAAATTAGCAGCTAATTCAATTAATCCGCGTGAATTAATTAATATTAAAAATAGTTTAAAAGTATTACCACAAATTAAAGATAATATTTCAAAATTAAAACTTGATTATCAAGTTGAAACCTTTGATGATATTGAAACCTTAATTGAAAATAGTATTGTTGAAGATAACACCCCATTAACTTTAAAAGATGGTGGAATTATTAAAGATGGCTATAATAGTGAATTAGATGAACTTAAAAAGATTCGCTCTGGTGGTAAAAACTTTATTGCTGAATTAGAAAATTATGAACGTGAACGTACTGGTATTAAAACTTTAAAAGTTGGTTATAATCGTGTTTTTGGTTATTATATTGAGATATCTAAAGGTGCTATTAAAGATTTAAAACCAGACTTTGGTTATGAACGTCGACAAACTTTAACTACTGGTGAGCGCTTTATTTCACCAGAATTAAAAGAAAAAGAAGCTTTAATCTTAAATGCTGAAGAAAAGATTATTGAACTTGAAACTGAAATATTCAATAATATTAAAGCTGAGATTAAAAAGCAAACTCGCGAATTAAAAGAAATGGCAGCAACTATTAGTAAGTTAGATTTTATGTTGTCACTGGCGATTGTGGCAGATACTAATAACTTAGTTAAACCAGAATTAAATGATGACCATATAATTGAGATTATTGAGGGACGTCATCCAGTTGTGGAAGCGGTTAATCATAATGAATATGTTAAAAATGATATTATTATGGGTAGTGATGTTTCAACATTATTAATCACTGGTCCAAATATGAGTGGTAAAAGTACTTATATGCGTCAATTAGCAATTTCGGTTATTATGGCTCAAATTGGTTCTTTTGTACCAGCTAAAAGTGCTAAACTACCAATTTTTGATAAGATTTTTACTCGTATTGGAGCATCAGATGATTTAGTTAGTGGTGAATCAACGTTTATGGTTGAAATGCTTGAAGCACGTAATGCCATTGTTAATGCTACTAAAGATAGTTTAATATTATTTGACGAATTGGGTCGTGGTACCGCAACATATGATGGTATGAGTTTAGCACAAGCAATTCTTGAATATATTACTAAGAATATTAAAGCTAAAACATTATTTTCAACTCATTATCATGAGATTACTGAATTAGAAAGAAAATTATCTAATTTAAAAAATGTTCATGTTAGTGCGGAAGAAGATAATGGTAAGTTAATCTTCTTACATAAAGTAAAAAATGGCTCAATTGATAAGTCATATGGTATAAATGTTGCAAAACTTGCAGGAATGCCTGATGAACTTATTGAACGTGCTAACGAAATATTATATAATTATGAAAATAATAATAAAAAGAATAAAGGTAGTATTGATAGTGTAACCCAATTACGCATGGATTTTGATGAAACTAATGATAAACCAAATTTAGTTAAAGAGCGTCTAGATGAAATTAACCCATTAGAGGTTACACCAATGGAAGCTATCAATTTATTATATGAATTAAAAGAAATTAGTAAAAAGTAGGAGGCTAATAATGATCAAAAAGAGAAGTGAATTAAGAGAAAAAGCAGCAATTATTCTATATCAAGCTGATGTTATTAAAGCACCAGATATTGAAGAATTAATTAAAAATAACTGTGAAGCTAAATCTGATTTTGTTGAAGAAATTGTTTTTGGAGTTATTACCCATTTAAAAGAATTAGATGAAATTGCTAACAAATATATGAAAGATTGGACAATAGATCGTATTGATAAAATGGGTGCTAATATTCTTCGTGTTGGTATTTATGAATTAAAATTTACTGAAACCCCTGATATTGTTGTTATTAATGAAGCGGTTGAACTAGCTAAAAAATATTGTGATGATAATGTCCGTAAGATTATTAATGCAGTATTAGATCACTATATTAAGGATTAATATGGAAGAGAAAAATTATATTTCAATAAGTGATATTAACCATTTAATTAAAGAACATATTGATAGTAATTATTACTTTAATAATGTTTATTTAAAAGGGGAGATATCCAACTTTAAAAATCATACTCGTGGTCATTTATATTTTTCATTAAAAGATGATAATAGTAAAATAAGTGCCGTAATGTTTTATAATAATGCCATTAAATTAAACTTTGAACCAGTTGATGGGGATCAAGTCTTAGTTAGTGGTCGCATTAGTTGTTATGAAGCTAGTGGTACTTATCAAATCTATGTTAATGATATGCAAAAAGATGGTTTAGGTAATCTTTATTTAGAATATGAAAAGTTAAAGAAAAAATTAGCTGGTCTTGGTTATTTTGAAGAAACTCATAAATTACCAATTCCAAAGTTTCCAAAACGTATTGGAGTAGTAACAGCACCTACTGGCGCCGCAATTCGTGATGTTATGAGTACAATTAAACGTCGCTATCCAATTTGTGAAGTTATCTTATTTCCGGCTTTAGTTCAAGGTACTGGTGCTAAAGAAAGTGTTGCAAGCCAGATTAATAAAGCTCAAGACTTTGACTTAGATTTATTAATTGTTGGTCGTGGTGGGGGATCAATTGAAGACTTATGGGCGTTTAATGAAGAAATTGTTGCTAAGGCTATTTATGATTCAAAGATTCCAATAATTAGCGCGGTTGGTCATGAAGTTGATTTTACAATTGCCGATTATGTTGCCGATTTAAGAGCGCCAACTCCAACTGGGGCTGCAGAAATGGCAGTACCAGTATTAAGTGATGTTATTAATTACATTAATCAATATAAGATCCGTTTAAATGAAGTAATTAAAAACATTATTAATAATAAATCACTAGCACTTACAAAATTAAAGGATTCATATGTTTTAAAAAATCCTTTAGCACTTTATGAAATTAAAGAACAAAAGCTTGATTCTTTATATGATCGATTAAATAAAACGATGTTACATCAAATTGAGATTGCTAATAATAAATTAGGACATTTAATTAAAGAATTAAAAATATTAAATCCATTGAATATTTTAGAGTCAGGTTATTCTTTAACTACAAAAGATAGTAAAATTATTAAATCGGTTAAAGATATTAAAGTTGATGATAATTTGAAAATTAAAGTAACTGATGGTGATATAAAGGTTTGTGTAAAGGAGATTAATTATGAAAAATAGTTTTGAAGATAATTTAAAGAAACTTGAAGAAATCGTTACTGAACTTGAAAAAGGTAATGTTCCTTTAGAAGATGCAATTAAAAAATATACTGCAGCAATGGAATTAGCCAAATCTTGTGATACCACTTTAAAAGATGCTAGTGCCAAAGTTAATAAAATAGTTAATGAAGATGGTACTTTATCTGATTTTGATGAAAATCAAGCTGAATAAGCTTGTTTTTTATTTAGGAAATTATTTCCTATATGATATTTAATTAATTGCTTATACTACTATTAGAGGTGGTATCATGAAGCAAAAGATACTATTATTACTATTGCTTTTAATACCAATATCGTTAAATGCTTATTCAAGCAAGATTATTCCAGGTGGCGAAAACATTGGCATTATGGTTAAGGAAAAAGGCGTTACGGTTATTGGCTTTTATAATAACGAAAACAATAAATTAAAAATTGGGGATCGTATTATTAAGATTAATGATAGTTCAATTAACACGATTGATGATTTAATTACAGCGATTAAAAATAATGTAGTAGATAATAAGGTTAGTATCACATATATACGTGGCGATAATGAAAATCAGACTGATTTAAATTTAAAATATATTGATGGGGTTTATAAAACCGGTTTATATGTTAAAGATAATATTACTGGAGTTGGAACTTTAACTTATATTGACCCAGAAACTAGGATATTTGGGTCATTAGGACATGAAATACTAAATAATAATACGAAAGATAAGGTTAAAGTTGATGAAGGGTATATCTTTAAAAGTACTGTTACTTCAATTCGTAAAAGTACGGATGGTAATCCTGGCGGTAAGAATGCCAACTTTAATCAAAATATTAAATATGGAAATATTAATAAAAATACCAACGTTGGAATATATGGTATTTATAATGAACTTCCTAATAAAGAATTAATTGAAGTTGGATCTATTGATGATATCAAAATAGATGAAGCTTATATTTTGACTACTTTAAAAGATAATAAAATTCGTGAGTTTAAAATTAACATTAAAAAGATTAATAAGAAAAGTATTAATAAAAATATTTATTTTGAAATAAGTGATGATAAATTATTAAAAGAAACCGGTGGAATTGTTCAAGGGATGAGTGGTTCACCAATTATTCAAAATGGCAAAATTATTGGTGCGGTTACGCATGTTGTAGTTGATGATGTTAGTACCGGTTATGGGGTTTTTATTACCACAATGTTGAAAGAGGGCGAGAAATAGTTATTTTTCGTTTGCATCTACATATTATTATGGTATAATCATGTGTAGATGGGAAGTGTGATTTATGGATTTTAAAAACATGTTTAAAATGGAAGACTTAACTGAAAAATTTAAAGAAAAGGATATTGAAGACAGTAAAGTATTATCTTTATTTAGTTATTTAGGTATTTTAATTTTAATCCCTATCTTAGCTTGTAAAGATTCTAAATTTGCTAAATTCCATGCAAATCAAGGAATTAAATTTATTATTTGCTCTTTTGCATTAGGTTTAGTTGCTGGTGTTATCTCATTCTTTATGAATATTTTCTTAATTATTCTTGGCGCTATGGATATGCCAATTATTACAATTTTCTTTTCATTAATCATGATTGTAGTTGGCCTTGTATGCATGGTATTAGGTTTA
>JAEEKO010000065.1 GCA_016282415.1 Caryophanales bacterium
AAACTATAATCATTACTTGACTTCGTTTTGAGCAACTTAATTATTTGGGGAATAGTTTCAATATAACTTAAAACATAGTAAATAGTACAAAATATTGCCATAAAATTTCACCTCATTGTTCAATTCTTAAATCATCTAAGATCTCTGCATTATTTAATCTTAATAAAAACTTACTCGGAAAAGCTATTTTTGATTTTTGTAATCCACTACCACATATAATTCTATCTGCTTCAAGGATTATAGGATCAATATATATCTTCCAATCTTTTGGTAATCCCACTGGATTGATACTTCCATACTCCATAGTAGTTTTTTCTAAAACATAATCTAATGGTGCTACAGAAACCATTCTGGAATTAGTTTGTTTTCTTACAGTCTTAGACATATTGTACTTACATCCAGTTGGTACCAATAGTGCTGCATAATTAACACTATCACCACGTTTACATTCGCAAATCAAGCAATTAACTCCCATCATATTCTTAATATCATAGTGTTCAAATAATTTAACGCCATCCATATATTCAGAATTAATTTCTGCAACTTGAAACAGTTTTCTTTCTTCATCATTAAATAAAGAAATAATACAGTCATAAGTACTCCTAGAAACTAATTCTTTATTATCAACAACATTTTTAAAATCAAGTGTTTCTTTCATAAGTAAACTCCTTAAAAACATTTAATTATTATTTTTTAATTCATTAATAATTGTTCCAAATGGAAATTCTTTACCAGGGCATTTAGTTCGAACAATTGGATTAACATCACTATGTCCAATTATATGGTCACAATCAATTATAAAATCATAGTTATATTTATCCTTTAAGTATTTAATAATATCTTTCATTACACCAACGGTTGCAGCAATTTGTTCATTAGTTAAACTACCATCAAAACTTTCGTGTTCAATAGAAAATGTATAGTAATTAGCATTATCAATAATATTAGATATTATTGAAGATTTAGCAAATTTATAGTAAATATCACTTTCTTCATTTAACGATGTTCCGTTAGCCCAAGCAGAATCATCTAATGATATAACTTGTTTAACATGACCATCTCTTCTAATAACATAATGTGCTGAAACCTCCGATGTTTCATCATAGAATCTTTTAATTGCAGCACCATAAGTATTATTAATATGACAAACTATCATATTAGGAATATGACCATTTCGACCTTTAAAACAGTTATTACTAAATCCAGGATAGTCAATTTCATAATCTTCTTGATAAATGATTTTATCTAATACAGAAGCGAAACTATCTTCGTTAACTTCAACCTTTAAGTAATCTTCTAACAACCCTTTAACTCGATTAAATATATCAATATTATGTTTCTTTAAAACATTAAAGAAATAATAAACGGCTTTTACAATATAACGATTATCATTTAATTCAAAAATTTTATTAATTATTTTTATTCTTGCTTCATCATCTAAATAATCAACATCATATAAAATATTATATAAATAACTAGGAGCATCGCAATTTTCAATGATGAAATTAAGATACTTTTCATACTCTTCTATTTCAAATGATCTTAATAAAAAATGAATATATCTTAAATTGCCAGTTTCTAATAATTTATTACTTACAGTTTCTAAATCTTTTCCGTTATTTAAGTATAAATATAAATACAAAGTTCTGGCATCATTGCATTCGTTTATTGAAATGTTTTTAATACTATCTATCATAATCCCACTCCACTTCAATTATAGCATAAAAAAAGACGAAATTATCTATTATTTCATCTTTTTAAAAAGTCAAAAAATCCTCTACGTTGAGATTTAACATATAATCGTGTTTGTTCACGGAAAAGATCAGTATTATTGGCATAATACTCTCTTATTTTTTCATATAAATCTATATCTTTTAATAGCCTTGCAACTTTTTTTAGATCCATATCATGTTGCTTAGCGATTTGATATACCATTTCATAATATATATCCGCGTATGAATAATCTAAATATGAAAGTCCTTCTCCGTCCAAGCTAAATTCTTTAATTATTGGTTCATTAAATTTCTTATTATCATCATCATTGAGTCTATTTTCAGTATAATAAGCATATAATTCAGGTAAAACACGGTATAAATATTCTTTTTTAAAATCTTCTTTCTTAACAATTACTTCAGGAAGTGGCATATAGTAGCCATATAACTTTTTATTACGCATCGTTTTAACATTGCCATAAAAGCCAAAACCTTTACCAGCAATTAATTCATCGGGAATAACATATTGTCCAACAAAGTGATACCCTTTATTTTTTCTAAAGTATTCAGCATGATTACCAAACATAAAAAAGTGCTTATAAGAAACACCTTTTTCATATTCTAAGGTGTTTTCACCTTTAACTATTGCAGTATCATATTCTTGATCATGAATCATGGCCATTAATTCGCCTTGAGTTATACATCTATATACAATCATAACAATCCCCTCTGAAATTGATTGTTATTTTATCATCCAAACATTATTTTGGCAATATAAAAACAGGATTTATATCCTGCTTTTTCAATCAATTTAGTTATTTTTATAATTATCTAGAATCTTTTTTAATTCAACTGATACTTCTTCAACAACTTTGTCATTAAATGGATCTGGCATATTATATTTTTCAATTAATTTTTTAAATGAATAATATGATGCTACGCCACCTATTTCTTTAAATAAATCGATATCATTATTACATTTATTCCAAACTGATAAAGCTCCAAAGTATGATAAAGCATAATCAATAAAATAGAACGGATCTAAATAAATATGTGATTTACGATAAAAGTAACCACCAGTAGCTAAATTAATATGACCACTATTAACATTAGATAAATGATACTTATTTGCAAGATCCATCCACATTTCTCTAAAATCTGTTTCTTTTAAATCTGTTTTTGAATATATTTGTTGTTGAAATTCATCAACAAGACATATCTCTGGCAAGTTAGTAATTAAATTATATATTTTCATAAAGCAATATTTATTATAATCTTTTTCATTAAATAAATTATCAATATGATTTAACATAATTAATTCCATACTATAGGAGAATATCTCTGCTACTGCTAAAATTGGATATTTTAACAATGATGAAACTAAATACTTTTTATCTTCAACTGATGCACAATATTTTTGGAATGAATGACCCATTTCATGAGTTGTAGTTTGAACATCAAAATAGTTATCTTTATAATTACCAGTAATAACTGGAACACAAGACTTAGCTAAATAATTCGTAATTGAGAATGATACTTTCTTATCACTTTGAATTAAGTCAATATAACCATTTTCTAACATTTGATTATATAATTGTGATAATTCTGAATCAAAACTAAATGATTTTTTTAGTTCATTTAACAAATCAATACCATGATATTTTAATTCTGGCATTTCAGTAAAATAAACCGTATCATAATATTCAACCTTACCAAATCCTAGCTCTTCTTTTTGCCACTCTTGTAATAAATCACATATTGGTAAGAAATACTTAATAATATTGTTACGGAATTGGCTAATCTCCTTATATGAATAATCAAAACGTTTTAAATTATATAGACTATATTCAACATAATTATCAAAACCAAGTTTTTTAGCGATCTCATTTCTTACTGTTACTAATTCATATAAAATGTGATCATACTCCGTGTGATTTTGATAGTAAAAATCATTTACTGTATCATGAGCTTGTTTTCTTAATTCACGATCTTTATTAGTAAAAAATCCCATTGTTGCACTAATTGTTTTTTCTTCATCATTAAAAATGACTTTAGTTTGATTTAAACGACGACATTGTGCCATTAAATCTTTCTCTTTTTTTACTAAATCCGTAATTTCATTTGATGATATTCTAGCTTTATATTCAATAATTCTAAAGAAGTTTGATGGAATATAATTCATTAACTGGTCTTTATATTTAGAATTACCTAGTTCATCATAAAATGGTAAGAACAGTGCATCAAATTGCGATTTATAAGTATTCCAATAATCAATTTCAGCTTGATAATACTCATCTTTATTATCACGCATATTTCGAATATCAGCATAATCATACATTTCTTCAATATAATTTTGAAGATCAATAATATTTTTTACAACACTAATGTATTCTTCAAAATTATTAGTTTGATTTAACTGACTTAATAATACCGAAATATCTTTTTTAGTATTTTCAAAATCAATTCGTTCGTATTTTATTTCATTAAAATTAATCATCATATCACCTGTTTTTGTAATCTAATACCATTTTTACTAAAATATTATGAGAAGGATGCATTAACCCTTTTTCGATATAATCTTTAATTTCATCAACGGTCATATATTTAACACTCTTTACTTCTTCAGGCTGAATTGTTAAGGTACTAATATCAACATCTTTTTTTAAATAATAAATAAACCTAATTCTTGAATCATCAACAATAAATCCTAGATCGGCGATATCTTCTTTTGAAATGTCTAACCCAATCTCTTCAAGAACTTCTCTTACAATGGTTTCATATGGAGTTTCACCATGAGCTATATGACCACCCACTGGCAAAAAACGGTTGCCGGTTTTTTTAGCTGATTCCTCAATTAAATAATAACCGGCATTATTCTCAATATAAATTTGGGCAATTGCCATATATTCATTTTCAGCAAAAACATATTCTTCGTCATAACGATCAACCGTTTTTCCAGTTACTTCACCCTTATTATTATAAATATCTAAT
Source organism: Caryophanales bacterium (assembly GCA_016282415.1). Classification (GTDB taxonomy): domain Bacteria; phylum Bacillota_I; class Bacilli_A; order RF39; family UBA660; genus RGIG8386. The sequence goes on from JAEEKO010000065.1 coordinate 4,704, forward strand.
ATTTCCATAATACCACCTTACTAACTATTAATCGCTTTCTTCATTATTTCTTTGCGTAACATTGCCGGTTTAATAACCAAGTATTCATTCTTATCTTCACAACCTAGTAATGTTTTAATTCTTTCTTTATCTAATTCATCAGAGCATAAAATATAACTAGCATTATCTTCTAATGAAATAATATTTAATATCCATTCATTTCCATAAGTATTCATAATATTATCAATGATTGTTTTCTTTAATAACAATTGTGAAGCATCCCATATCGTTAATTGTCCAAAAACTTCTGGTAGTAAATTACTAATATGATCAATTTTAATATCATTGGCAATTGAACTTGTTAAGTCACTTTCAATAAATTTTTGACATTCACTGAAATAAACGGCTTGAAAACCATGTTCATTGGTTATATTAGCTAACTTTTGATATGCTTTAATATCATCAACAGTGGTTATTTTGGCCGTAAAATTAAGAGTGTTATCTAAAATAGCTGCCATTAATAATTTAGCAATGTCTGGATTAATACTACTCAATAATCCGGCAGCTTCGTACTTTTTAACAATAATAGTTGCTACTGCTCCAATTGGTTTTATTATGGCATTATTTCCTAATTTATCAATCCAATATTCTTCATATCCAGGATGATGATCAATAATTTCAATAATGTTCGTTTCATTAACAAAGGTTGGAAAAAATGCTTTATTGGATAAATCTAAAATAATTATTGGATCAGTTTTGCTTACCTCATAACTATCAATACTAAAAGGAAGCTCTTTTAAACTATTAGTAACACTATAATTCAACTTAGCATCACTAACAAATACTGCTTCTTTATTATTCATCTTTAATAATTCACGGTATGCAATAGCACTAGCATAACCATCAATATCAATATAATTTTTACCTACTGTTAATACTATCACGCAAAATCCTCCTGATTATCTATTTTTTAAACCTAAAATTAGTA
>JAEEKO010000066.1 GCA_016282415.1 Caryophanales bacterium
AATTTAAATACTATTGTCATTTGCTTCACCAATACCATTTTATCATAAACTTCTTTTTTTTTCATTAATATTATTATATAATTAACTTGTAGATAGAAAGTTGGTTGAGTATGATTGCAAATGTTATTGATGTTATTATTGTTTTAGCATTAATTATGGGTGGTATTGTTGGTTATAAATCGGGATTCTTTAAAAGCTCAATTGAGGCGATAGGAGCAATTGGAGCGATTATACTTGCTTTTTACTTAAAGAATTTTATTGCACCAGTTTTATTTAAAGTATGTCCATTCTTTAATTATGGTGGACCATTTAGTGGTTTAGTAACTTTAAATATTTTCTTATATGAAGGAATTGCATTTATTATTGTTTATATTTTATTAATGGTTATTGTTAAAGTAATTGTTAAATTAACCGAAAAGTTTGAAAAAGTCTTAGATTTTACGGTAATATTAGGGATTCCATCAAAAATCTTTGGAGCTTTATTTGGAGTTGTTGAAACTTACTGTGTAGTATTCGTGTTATTATTTGTATTTGCTCAATTCTCAATTTCAGCAGTAGTATTACATGATAGTTATTTAACTAATCCAATCTTATCTTATACGCCAATCTTAAGTAATATTACTAGTAATTCTTATAAGGCGTTTAAAGAAGTTTATAATATGAAGAAAAAATATAAAAATACTGGTGATATGAATGAATATAATCTAGAAAGTTTAGATGTAATGTTAAAATATGAAATTGTAACTCCAGAAGAAGTTAGAGATTTACAAGATCGCAAAAAGCTTAATATTAAAAATATTGACAGTGTTGTTAAAAAATATGAGGTATAATAATGATTAAATATTTAGAAAATGAAAGTGATTATAAAGCAATTGTTAATGAAGGTGTTTGGTTAATTGATTTTTATGCTGATTGGTGTGGACCTTGCAAAATGCTTGGTGGCGAATTAGAAAAGTTAACGGATGTTAATATTTTAAAGATTAATACTGATCAATACACTGATTTAGCATTAAGCTATGGAGTTATGTCCATTCCTGCTATTTTTATTCTTAAAGATGGAGAAGTTATTAAAAAGAGTGTTGGTTATAAAACCTATGATGAATTAAAAGCTTTTATTGAAGAATAAGAGAAAAGTTTTTCTCTTTTTTTTATGTTTTTTTGTTATACTATTATTAGGTGATACTTTATGAAAAAAATAATCTTAGTTGACGGTAACAATTTATTATTTAGAAGTTATTATGCAACAGCTTATACTGGTAATATCATGAAGAATTCCAAAGGATTTCCAACTAATGCTTTATATGGATTTATTGGAATGATTAATAAAATTATTAATGAAGAAAAACCAGAATACATGATGGTTGCATTTGATATTGGAAAAAATTTCAGATTAGAAAAATATCCATCTTATAAGGATGGTCGAAGTAAAACTCCGGATGAATTAAAAATGCAAATGCCATATGCTAGAAAACTTCTTGAATGTATGGGTATAAAATATTATGAACTTGAACCTTATGAAGCTGATGATATCATTGGAACATTTGCCAGAATGGTTAAAGAAAATGAAAACTTTGATGCTACGATTGTGTCTTCTGATAAAGATTTAATTCAACTTGTTGGTGGAGGCGTTGATATTAAATTATTAAAACAAAAAGATTATATTCGTTATGATGAAGTAAGTTTTAAAGAAGATTGGGGCATTAAACCAATTAATATTATTGATTATAAAGCGATTGCGGGTGATGCTTCTGATAATATTCCGGGAGTTAAAGGAATCGGTGATAAAGGGGCTTTATCATTATTAACTAAGTATGAAACCTTAGAGAGTGTTTATGAGCATATTGATGAGATCACAGGTAAAACTAAAGAAAAGTTAATTGATTCCAAAGCCGATGCTTTTATGTCAAAAGAAATTGCAACAATTTATGATGAAGTGCCACTTGATGTTTCATTAGAAGATGTTAAATATAGTGGAGTCCCAACTGAAGAATTAAATGGCTTATTAGAAGAGTTAGAATTTTATTCGTTTATTAAGAAGTTTAATGTAAAAAAAGAAGTTAAACCATTAGAAGTTAAACCAATTCCGGATAAAATTGATGATATATGTGCTTATTATATTGAAATTGATAGTGATAATTATCATGATGCTAATATTATTGGTGCATCAGTAACGGATAAATTTGGAACTTATTATTTTGATCAAGATAGTATTCCTAAAATGATTGAATTAATTAATAATCATGTTATTTATACTTATGATGAGAAGAAAAATATTCGAGTTTTAAATAAACTAGGTTTAGAACTTAATGGGGTTATTTTTGATACGATGTTAGCAGCATACTTACTCGAATATGAAACTTCTGATGATATTAGTGTGTTAGCTAATCAATATGATTATGAATTAAAGAGCTTCAACGAAAACAAGAAAAATAAATTTGAAGACATGATGGAAGATATTTGCTTTAAGAGCGAATTTGTATTTAAAACGCGTGATGATCTAGTTAAGAATTTAAAGACTTTTGATATGTTTGATTTATATGAAAAAATTGAACATCCATTAATTAAAGTTTTAAGCAGTATGGAAATTAATGGGGTTAATATAGACCAAGCAACCCTTAATGATATGGCTGATACGATTAGAGCTCGTTTAGAATTATTAGAGCGTGATATCTATAATGATGCCGCCCAAGAATTTAATATTGATAGTCCTAAACAATTAAGTGAAATCTTATTTGATAAATTAGGATTACCAGATAAGAAAAAGGGTTCTACCGATATTAAAGTATTAAATAACTTAATTGATTATCATCCAATTATTACTAAGATTATTGAATATCGTAATCAAAAGAAATTACTTTCAACTTACTTAGAGGGATTAGTTAAAACCATTTATAGTGATGGTAAGATTCATACTATTTTTAAACAAGGGTTAACTAGAACGGGTCGTTTATCATCAGTAAGCCCTAACTTACAAAATATTCCAGTTCGTGATGAAGAAGGAAGAAAAATTAGAAAAGCCTTTAAAGCGCGACCAGGTTATAAGATTTTAAGTGTTGATTATAGTCAAATTGAATTGCGTATTTTAGCACATATTTCTGATTCTAAGGAATTAATTGAAGCTTTTAAAAATGGTGAAGATATTCATACCAAAGTTGCTAGTGATATTTATGGGGTTAGTGTTAATGAAGTAACTAAGTTAATGCGTAGTACTGCGAAAGCTGTAATCTTTGGAATTGTTTATGGCATTAGTGGCTTTGGACTTGGTGAGAACTTACATATTAATCCAAAGGATGCTAAAGAATTTATTGAAAAATATTATCATTTTTATCCAGGCGTTAAAAGATACATGGATAATATTGTTAAAGAAGCTTATGATAATGGTTATGTAACGACATTATTTAATCGCCGTCGTACCATAACTGAATTATCTAGTACTAATTACATGATTCGACAAGCTGGTGAACGTATTGCTCTTAATACGCCAATTCAAGGAACTAGTGCGGATATTATTAAATTAGCAATGATTAATGTTTATAATAAGTTAGTAGCAAGTGATATTGATGCTTTAATGTTAGTACAAGTTCATGATGAATTAATCTTTGAAGTTAAAGAAGAACAATTAGATGATTTAATTAAATTAGTATCTGATGAAATGATTAATGTTATTACTTTAAAAGTACCATTAATTGTTAGTGCTAATTATGGTGATGATTGGTACGAAGCTAAATAGGAAGTGATATAATGCCAGAAATAGCAGAAGTAGAAACGGTTAAAAAGCGATTAAATAATGAAGTTTTAAATAAAAGAATTAAAAATGTTAAAATTATTTATAATAAAACTATTGAGAGTGATATAAAGGAATTTCAAACGAAATTAATTAATGAAAAATTTACTGCCGTATTAAGAAGGGGTAAATATTTAATCTTTCAAACGGATCACTATGACATTGTTAGTCATCTTCGTATGGAAGGAAGATTCTATTATAAACCAAGTAGTGATCCGGTATTAAAACATGAACATGTTATTATTACGTTTGATGATGATACGGATTTAAGGTATTATGATTCTCGTAAATTTGGTCGTATGTGTTTACTTAATAAAGGAGAATATATAAATTATCCGGGAATCAAAAAATTAGGAATTGAAGCTAATAGTAAAGAATTAACCGCTAAATATTTAAATGATTGTTTAAAGAATAAAACGATTGCAATTAAAACGGCCTTGCTTGATCAAACTATTATTAGTGGATTGGGTAATATTTATGATAATGAAGTATTATTTGTATCAGGAATTAATCCAACTAAACCAGCTAACAAGGTTACGATGAAGGAATGTGAAAAAATCGTTGCTAATTCCAAAATAATTGTTGATGAAGCAATTAAGTGTGGGGGAACGACAATTCATAGTTTTGAATCGGCATTAGGAGTTACTGGTGGTTACCAAGATAAGTTATTAGTTCATGGTAATAATGGTAAACCATGTCGTAATTGTCAGACTCTTATTAAGAAGATTAAAGTTAATGGTAGAGGAACTTATTATTGTCCTAAATGTCAAAAATAACTAAGAATATTTAGTTATTTTTTTAATTGTTTATTAACTGTTTCTTTGATAAAATAATGGTGGTGTTATAAATGAAACAAGAAAATATTAGAAATTTTTCCATTATTGCGCATATTGATCATGGTAAATCAACATTAGCAGATCGTATTCTAGAATTAACTGGTAACGTATCTGCTTATGAAATGAAAGACCAAATGTTAGATAGCATGGATCTAGAACGTGAACGAGGAATTACGATTAAATTAAATGCAGTAAGTTTAAAATATCATTATCAAGATACGGATTACTTATTAAACTTAATTGACACTCCGGGTCATGTTGACTTTTCTTATGAAGTTTCAAGAAGTTTGGCAGCTTGTGAAGGAGCAATTTTATTAGTTGATGCCGCCCAAGGAATTGAGGCTCAAACCTTAGCAAACCTTTATTTAGCGTTAGAAAATAATTTAACGATTATTCCGGTAATTAATAAAATTGATCTACCAAACGCAGATATTCCTAAACGATTAAGTGAATTAAAGGAAACTTTAGGTTTTGATGAAGATGAAGTAATTCTTTGTAGTGGTAAGACTGGTGAAGGGGTTCCAGAATTATTGGATGCTATTATTAAACGCGTTCCAGCACCAGTTACGGATAACAACAAACCAGTGCGTGCTTTAATCTTTGATAGCTACTTTGATTCATATCGCGGAGTTATTGCTCATGTTAGAGTAGTTGATGGGGTTTTAAAAGTTAAAGATACAATTCGGATGATGTCTACTAATCATGAATATGAAGTAGTATCACTTGGTATTAATACACCTAAAGAAGTGGCAAAACAAGAATTACGTTCTGGAGAAGTAGGATTTATTTGTGCTTCAATTAAAGATATTGAAAATGTTAAAGTCGGAGATACTATAACTACTATTAGTAATCCGGCTAGTGAAGTTCTTCCAGGTTACAAACCAATGAAACCGATGGTATATAGTGGTTTATTTCCAATTGAACCAAATAAGTTTGAAGCTTTAAAAGAAGCATTAGAAAAATTAAAATTAAATGATGCGGCATTAACTTTTGAACCAGAAACATCAGCTGCATTGGGTTTTGGTTTTAGAACTGGTTTCTTAGGATTATTACACATGGATGTAATCTTAACCCGTATTGAAAGGGAATTTGGGATTGAAATGATTGCAACATCACCATCCGTTATTTATGAAGTAGTTAAAACTAATGGTGAGTTAATAATGATTGATTCTCCAAATAAAATGCCTGAACGAAGTGTTATTAAAGAAATAAGAGAACCTTATATTAAAACTAATATCTTCGTTCCAACGGAATTTATCGGACCAATTATGGAATTATGTCAAGATAAACGTGGTATTTATATTAATATGGAGTATATTAATTCAACCCGTGTTAATATTCATTATGAAATACCACTATCGGAAATAGTTTATGATTTCTTTGATAAATTAAAAAGTATGACTAAGGGTTATGCTTCATTTGATTATGAAATATCTGGTTATAAAGCTTCTGATTTACTTCGTATGGATATTTTAATTAATGGTGATCCAGTTGATGCTTTATGTTTAATTGTTCACAAGGATTTTGCTTATAGTCGTGGTTCTAAAATAGTTA
>JAEEKO010000067.1 GCA_016282415.1 Caryophanales bacterium
GACTTCTTGCCATATTATCTATCCTTTCCTATTTTTTACGACGACGAACGATTAATTTGTCAGACGCTTTTTTACCTTTACGAGTTTTAGCACCAAGTGCTGGTTTACCACAAGGAGTAACAGGTCCTTTACGACCGATAGGCGCACGTCCTTCACCACCACCATGAGGGTGATCGTTAGGGTTCATAACAGAACCACGAACTGTTGGTCTAATTCCCATATGTCTTTTACGACCAGCTTTACCTAATTTAACTAATTCATGATCTTCATTTCCTACTTCACCAATAGTAGCTCTGCAAGTACTTAATACTTTTCTTACTTCACCACTTGTTAAACGTAGTAATGTATATTTTCCTTCATGTCCTAGTATTTGAATACTTGAACCAGCTGTACGAGCCATTTGTCCACCCTTACCAGCTTTTAGTTCAACATTATGAACCATAGTTCCTTCTGGAATATTTCCAAGTTCTAGTGAATTACCAACTTTGATATCGCAGTTAGCACCACTTACTACTTTAGCTCCTACTTTTAATCCTTTTGGAGCAATGATGTATCTTTTTTCACCATCGATATAAGTTATTAAAGCAATGTTAGCAGATCTATTTGGATCGTATTCGATAGAACTTACTGTTCCTACAACACCGTCTTTATTTCTTTTGAAATCAATAATACGGTATTTTCTTTTTTCTCCACCACCACGGTGTCTTACAGTAATACGTCCTTGATTATTACGTCCACCATTCTTTTTTAATGTTACAACTAATGATTTCTCTGGAGTACTTTTAGTTATTTCTTCATTAACTAATTTAGACATTCCACGAGTACCGTTAGTCATAGGCTTATAATTTTTAATTGCCATACGTTATCCTCCTAACAATGTTATAGTTCGATTGAACTTCCTTCTTGTAATTTAACAATTGCTTTTTTTACTTTATTTGTCATTCCTGTGTAACGTCCAACACGTTTTTTTCTTGGATGAACTGTTACAGTATTTACTGAAGCAACTTTTACATTGAATATTGCTTCAATAGCTTGTTTGATTTGAGTTTTATTAGCATTTACATCAACACTGAATGTATATGTATTTTTATTTTGCATTAAATCTGTAGTTTTTTCAGTGATGATTGGTGCTTTAATAATATCTCTATAGTTATTCATTAAACAAGCACCTCCTCAATAGCTTTAACAGCTTTTTCAGTAATTATCATATTATCTGCAGCAACTACATCATATGTATTGATTTCGCCAGCTTCTAATAATACAACATTATTTAAATTTCTTGTAGCTAATATAACATTATCAGTTAATTCATCAACAACGATTAAAATGTTTTTACTAGCTTTTAAGTTAGCTAAGATTGCTTTAGCATCTTTAGTCTTACTTGATTCCATTACGAATGAATCAACAACGATTAATTCACTTTCAATAGTTTTATAAGATAAAGCTGATTTTAAAGCTAATCTTCTTTCTTTTCTATTCATCTTTTTAGCATAGCTTCTTGGATGTGGTCCAAATACTATACCTCCACCTGGCCAATGTGGAGCACGGATACTACCTTGTCTAGCACGTCCTGTTCCTTTTTGTTTCCATGGTTTAATTCCACCACCTGATACCTCACTACGAGTTTTTGTATCAGCAGTTCCTTGTCTTTGATTATTTCTTGCTAATGTAATAGCATCATATAAAACAGCATCGTTTGGTTCAATTCCCCAAACACTTTCATTTAAAGTAATGTCTCCTACTTTTTCACCTTTTAAATTTAAAACTTGTTGTTTCTTCATATTATTTCCTCCTACTTAATTATTCTGTAACTTCAGTAGTTTCTTCAGCAACTTCTTCAGTAGTTTCTACAGTTTCTTCAGCAACTGGTGCTTCTTCAACTGTTTCTTGTACTTCTTCAGTTGTTGTGTCTTCAACAGTAACTTCAGGTTCAGTAGTTACATAAGAGATTAATTCTTCTCTTTCGTTTACTTTATTTGGGTTTTTAATAGCTGTTTTAATTATTACTAATGATTTTTTAGCTCCAGGAACATTTCCTTTTACTAAAATAATTCCTTTTTCTAAATCAGTTGCAACAATTTCAAGATTTTGAATTGTTACTGTTAATGTTCCCATATGTCCTGGTAATTTTTTACCTTTGAAAACACGCATTGGTCTCATAGTTCCCATACTACCTGGTCTTCTGTGGTAGTGAGATCCATGTCCCATAGGTCCTCTTGATTGTCCATGACGTTTAATAACACCTTGGAATCCATGACCTTTTGTAACTCCAGTTACATCTACTACTTCTCCTACTTCGAATAAGTCAGCTCCTACTTCTTGTCCTAAAGTATAGTTAGTAACATCAACACCCCTGATTTCTTTAAAGAAGCGCTTAGGTGTTGTATTTGCTTTGCTTGAATGTCCAGCAATAGCTTTTGTCGTATTTTTCTCTTTTACTTCACCAAATCCTAATTGTACAGCTTCATAACCATCAGTTTCAGTAGTTTTAATTTGTGTAACAATATTTTTACCTACTTCAATAACAGTTACAGGAACTAATTTACCAGATTTAGTAAATACTTGAGTCATTCCTAATTTACGACCTAAGATTCCTTTTACCATAATTCTTTCCTCCTATAATTTTTAATTAACAATTAATTTGAATATCTACACCACTTGGAATTTCTAGATGTGTTAATGCATCTATTGTCTCCTTTGTTGGGTTTGAGATATCAATAAGTCTTTTGTGTGTTCTTTTTTCAAATTGTTCACGTGAATCTTTGTATTTATGAACAGCTCTTAAAATAGTTATTTTTTCAACTTCTGTTGGTAGTGGGATTGGTCCACTTACAACTCCGCCTGTTCTTTTAACAGTATCAACTATTTTTGCACAAGCTGTATCTAAACTTTTGTGTTCAAATGCTTTTAATTTGATACGAAC
>JAEEKO010000068.1 GCA_016282415.1 Caryophanales bacterium
AGTATTAGTTAGGTGGTGTTATGGATAATATATTAAGATTCATCGTTAATCATCAATCTTTATGGATTGGTGCAGTATGTGTATTTGCATTAATGTTAGTTGGATTTATTGCTGATTTAAAACGTCCAAAGAAATTAAAGAAGCAAGTTGATGAAGAAGATGAAATGAAAAAGAAAATCTATGAATTAAAAAATAGTCCATTAGCAAACACTAAATTGAATGATAATGATGACAGTCCAGGACTTAAAATGTAAGGAAGGTTAAGAAATATGAAAAAAAGAAATATATTTTTAATAACAATAGTCGCATTCTTTGTACTAGCATTAGCAATTGGAATCGTAATTATGGTTACAAATAAAAAGACCGATGCTCAAGCTGAAATTAAGAATAAAATTAAACCAGTAATCGCTAGTTTCTATGAAGATGATTACTATCTATCAACTAACATTGATGATATTAAAGCATCTAAAGATAATGGTATTACTGTAAATCTTGAAAACTTAGAGTTAATGACTAATAGTACAATCGATGTTGATTGTAATAAAGAAACAACGCTAGTTACTATTTATCCTAAAGAACCATTTGAAATTAAAAGTTATAAAATAGTATATAAATTAGATTGTAAATAATTAATGATATTTACTAAGTTCGCTATTAATTTTATTAATAGCTTTTTTTATTAGTTCAATTTCATTAAAATCAATCTTTTGATTATTAGGATTTAAAGCTTGTTCAATAGCAGAATTGGTTTCTAGTACTTGGGCCACTTCCATCAAAAAATTGCCCAAGGCATTTTGTTCATAAGCATTCAAATTTCCAATTAAACTATAACCAATTATAAAGCCGATAAAGGTTAATGATTTTGCTTTCTTTTTGGGATTCATAACATCACTATTAAATTATATTAAAACCATAAATATAGTTTGCAAAAAAGTGGTACTTATGTTATCATTAGACTAGAATAAAAATAGAATAAAAGGGTGTTGTTTATGACAAGAGATGACTTTTTTAATAATTTAGGTAAGCTTGTAAAAATTGCTAATCCAAAAGTAACAAATTTGGATAGTTTAAACATGTCTTTAGATGAATTAAATGAAAAACAAAATGCTTTAAAGGTTGAGCGTAAAGATCTAAAAAGTGAAATGACTGATGATCGTTATTATGATGCAACTAGTGAAATTGTTGATCGTAATAATGTTGTTAATCTTAAGAAAAAAATCACTAAATTAAATGCTAAGATTAAAGACTGTGAAAAAGAATTATCTCTTCTTATTAAATCTGAAGAACAAACCCATGTTAAATTAATTGGTTTAGAAGCTGGAATTAGTGAAGATACATTATTCTTAGATTCTTTAAATACTCGTATTGAAGATATTAAGAATAAACCAGAAAGTGACCTTACTGATTATGAAGAAACAATTAAATTAACTACGGATAATTTAAATAATAGTAAAGAAACCTATGATTCATTAAATAGTGAATATGAAATAATTGTTAAAAACTTAGAAGCAACTACTGATGAAAAAACAAAACTAGATAATGAACTTGCTAAAACTAAAGAAGAACTAAGTAAGATTAATGAAGCATTAAAAACTCGTGATAAATATATGAATCGTGATCTTAAAGAAAGCGATGATGAACGTCTTGCTAAATTAGATGAAGCAATTAAAGAATTAGACGAGAAGAAATTAGAGATTATTAATAATCCTGTATTTATTAGTAGTGAAATCAAGGAATATGTTGATAATGATGATATCGTATCAGCAATGAATAAAACTAAAGAATTAATTGCTATTATTGAATCAATGCCATATATGGATATTGAAGATAATAATAAATTAAAAGAATTAAAAGCATCATTAGAACAAGAAAAAATTGATTTTGTATCATTTATTAACAAGAAAAACTATGATGAAATTAATCTTGATTTCATTCAAGCTCGTATTGTTTACTTAAATAATTTAATTAATAATTATAATGAAGAAATTGATTTTACTTGTAAGAAGATTAGAAAAGTCGATGATAATGTTAAAACTGTAACGGATAATTTAAAAACTGCGATTAAGGAAGTTGAAATTATTGAAACTGACATTACTTTGTATCAAAACATTATCAATAATGATGAAAGCATGGCTGCTAGTAGAAAACATGCAATTGAAACCATTTTAACTAAGAAAGAAGAAGAATTAACTGTTTTAAATCGTGTTATTTCTTCTTATCGCTTAGAACAAACTAAAGTAATTAAGGATATCAAAGAAGTTGATAACAATACCATTGCTAATTTAAAAGACAAAATTGCAGCATGTGAAAACGAAAAAGAAGAATTAAATAAAATAATTAATAATTTAAAAACTAAGAATCATGATATCTTAGCTGAAGAAAGTGACAAAGAAATCTTACATCAATTCGATGAAAGATTAGAAACTCTAGAAAACAGATTAAATGTTACTGATTCACTTGCTGAAATTAAGAAAAATATTGATGAATTCTTCGATGGTGAAGCTATTAACAATGAAGAAACCGATCATAAACCAGTAACATTTG
>JAEEKO010000069.1 GCA_016282415.1 Caryophanales bacterium
ATCTTAAATCCAGAGAAAAAGAATTTATTATAGAAAAAAATAAGAAAGTAGAATTATCAACACAATTAACGGATCATAATGAATCAGTTATAATAGAATGGTATTAATATATAATTAAAATGATCGCACTATTAAGATATTACGATAAATGATTAATTGATTAATATTCTTATATTATGTATAATAATAGTGACAAAGAAAATATAGGATATGCTAGTATTTGTGCACATTTTGTGCACATTAGACGAATATTTTATATAAAAAATGACAAAATTAGTACTTAAAATACAAAATGTTACCTGTCCACAAACCCTTGAAAATAAAGGAAATACTCATAATATTATAAGTATGGATAATATACTAATTTGGCCCGCATGTGGTAGTGGTAAAAAATATAAACAATGTTGTGGAAAATAAAACTCGTTTAATACGAGTTTTTTTAATGAATTGAAGGTTTATTGACAAAAATAAGAAATTAATATATAATATGGGACATTTAAAGGGGGGAAACAATATGGATTTTAGCAGTATAGGTGCTGAAACATATAATAAATATACCTTTGGTAAATGTATTAGACAACAACGTGAAGAAAAACAATTATCATTAAGAAAAGTTGCACTTGCTATTGGTGTTTCAGCAGCATATTTATCGGATATTGAAAAGGGAAATAGATATGCTCCAATTAGTAAGAATAATTTAGTAATTATTAATAAATTATTTAAGATATTAGATATCCCTGAAGATCAAAAACAATTTGTTATTGATATGGCATATGCTACTCATGGTTGCCACAAAGATATTGTTGATTATTTATCGGAAGAAGAAAAAGCTAGAAAGTTTATGCGAAATGCTATTGATGCACAATTATCAGATACTGATTGGGATGAATTAATAGAACAATTAAATGCTAAAACAAATAGAAAAATTTTAACAGATCATAATAATTAAGTTACAGTTATCCACACGAAAATGTTGAAATATAATTAGACGAATTCAAAGATAATAACAAGTAAGTATGTTATACTTGATGAAGTATCTCGCACTATTGGGGTTGAAGTGATATAAAATTAATAATGTTGTGGAAAATAAAACTCGTTTAATACGAGTTTTTTAATTGTCATAAAACATAAGTTTATATAATTTGACATCTTTAAATCTTGTTTTTTAACCATATAAGATTTATATGATATAATGATATTATGTATTGGTATGGAGGAATAAATGGATAAAAAAATTAAACAATAGCGTGGTGCTAATATGGATATTGATTTAACTACTAAGCAATCCGATATTAGTTGGGAATAAACAACATGTCCTTGGAACAAAAATGAAAATAAATTATTAAATAAAATTGATCCTCAAACTGGTACAATAAAGCCTGAATACTTAATTGATGGTTATGCTGAACCAGAACAAGGATATGATTACTTAAGGAGATAAATATGTTAGAGAATGATAATATAAAAGAATTAACCCCAATTCAAATGGAACTAATTGAAGCAAATGAAGGAATAATATTTGCTACTTCTGATTTAAATAATCAACCTCGTTCGATCATTGTAATTCCAAGTCGCGTAGAAAAAGATCGCATGATTATTGCAAATGTTCAAATGAATAAGAGTATCGATAATATAAAAAATAATGAAAAGTGTTTTATTAATGCTTATATTAAAGATCATGAATTACAAATAAAAATTGTTGGTATTGCCAAAGTATACGAAGATGGTGATTTATTTAATGAAATTAAATTATATGAAGAAGCAAATAATCTTCCAGATTATTTAAAAGTTCATTCAATCATTGTTGTTGATTACCAAGATGTATTTGTATGCCAAGAATAAGGTGATTTGGTGTTTAACGAAGAAAAAATAACATTATTAAAAAGTGAACCGATTGATAAAGAAATTTTACTATATTTGCAAAACAAATTAAAACGACTTAATGTTGAAGTAAGAAATGATCATAAAGGAAAATTATTTGACTTAATGCAATCCGGTAAATTACGTGGATGGTGTTGGCAAAGTAGTGAAACTGTGGCATTATTCTTACCAGACACAGATAAAGTAATTCGTGGTTATCTTCATTTTAATGAAAAGAAAATTATCTATCATGGATTTATCGTATTTAAATATAAAGAAAATGAATATGTTTTTGATCCATGCTTTGGACTTATTAATTCTAAAGATAATTATTTTAAAGTATTAAAGGTTGAGATAAAAGGAAAGACTTCTGCTAGAGCAATAAAAGATTCTTTCTTGAAGAAATTAAATAATTCTACTATTCATAATATTTATGGTGATGATGATCCTAATTCACCAATGTTTAGGAATAATACTAAATATCGTGACATTGTAGTAATGGATGATCGTGTTGTTGAAGCTACCGCTCATTATAATATGTATACTAAATAAGCTCGAATAATAATCGGGCTTTTTAATTTATATATATATGATATAATGGTTTTATAATCAAGGAGGATTATTATGAAAAAAGTAAAAATAATAATTCCGGTTGTCTTAATATGCTTGATAGGAATCATCGGTTTATATGTATGGAATCATCGTATTGTATCAACAGTAACGATTGATATTAATCCTAGTTTTAAAATTAATTTAAATCGAAAGAACCGTGTTGTTAGTGTTAAGGCTTTAAATAATGATGCCAAGTTATTTATTAAAGATGATTTTAAAAATGTGTCATTAGAAGATACAATTACGGTTTTAGCTGATAATGTTATTGAATCACCTTTAGCAACTGATGAATTAGTAATATTAATCAGTGCTACTGGTAAAGTCAAGAATGAAGATGTTAAAACTACGCTTTCTAAAAACTTTGAAAATCAAAACGTTCAATATTATATAATTGCTGTTGATAACATTACTAAAGCTGATGAAAAGCTTGCTAAACAAAATAATATTACTCCAGCTAAAGCAGCTTATATCAATTCAATTGTTAAAGAAAATGATGATATTGAAATAAAGGCTTTATTTGATAAATCTATTTCTGAGTTAAAAGAAACGCAAGATACCGGTTTATATTGTGATGTTGGTTATCAACGTGAAGGAACTAATTGTTTAAAAGAAATTAGTCGTGTTAATGCTAATTCAGGAATGGTATGTCCTACGGGGTATTTTGAATATAATGGTAAGTGTTATGAAGAAACGGGGGTTATTGATACTGATGAAAAGTTTTGTACCAGTGAATTTAACTTAACTGTAGAAGACTGCTATCGTAAACTTGTTTCTGATGCTACCCCATCTAAATACTCTTGCTCTAAAGGTGAGGCTAAAACTCGTTTAGAACTTGGCTTATCCAGTGCTAATGATGGTGATGCTAATGAAGTTACATGTGTTGACTTGTCTAACGCTACTCATCCAGTATCGCCTTGTGAATTACCAGCTAGTGATCCAACTGAGCGAAAAATGATTGGTGGTAAGTGTTATTGGCATCGTGCTCCAGTTATCGCAACTGGCTGCCCAGGTAAAATTAAAGTAGCTGGAGAATGCTGGGATGATGCTAGTAATGTATTAATTTGTGCTGGCTATCGTGATGGTAAACAATATAAGAGTCGAGATGAATATTGTGAACACTCTATTAAATACATTAAACCAACTGTAACTGAATATAAATGTGAAGATGATTTTACTTTAAATGGCAATAAGTGTGAAAAAGAAGAAACCTTCCCAGCACCTAATAAACGTACTTGTCCAGCAGGTTATACTATTATTGATAATTCAAATTGTATTAATTTAAATAAAACAACATATAAAGTAGGTGGATTTGTTTGTGAAGGTGACAATACTAGATTAGTAAATAAAGATTGTGTTACTTATGAAATAGTTGATGCTAAAGGTAAGTAATAAAGAAAGGAAATAAATATGTATAAAACATTAATGGGAAACATTGTAAATGTAATAGTTGGATCCAGAGCGGAATATTTACTAGAATACACTGGTAAGCTTGTATCTGAATCAGATACAACGATTGAATTAAGTGATGTAACTATTAATTACATGTTACCGCAATTTCAAAAAGGAATCTTTGGATCTGGAATGACTAAGTTTAAAGAAAATGTTCCAACCATCATTATTAATAAAAGATATATTATATCTTGTGATAACAATTAAAAAGGACAATTTGCATTGTTCTTTTTTTATTCATTATTTTCTTGTGGTGTTTCCTCAGGAGGATCTTCCTCAGGAGTTACATTGGCAATTTGGCTTGGTGTATCAACGATTTGCTCGAATGATAATGTTGCATTAATTGTTAATGTAGTATCATCGGTAGCAGCTGCTTGACCAACGGCACTATCTGCGGCGTCATTCATAGTTTCATCTTCACCGTCGTACCATTCAAAGAATACACGAATAGTAAATGCTTCAAAACCATCACCATCATTATCATAGATTAAATCATCCGTGATAGTACTAGTGTTAGTTGTAATATATTCTAAGGCATCACCATCTTGATAATCACTAGGTAAATAAGCATACTTAGTAATCATTAAATCTGGCATATCTTCATTATCCATACTTAAACTAATTATATATCTAAATGATACTTCAACATTTGAAGGATCAATATCTATATCGAAATATCCTTTTGATGTTGGAGCAATTGTATTATCTTTAATATTCTGACTTGGTTCGATTACTGGATTAAATGTTATATTAGAACTATTTTGCGCCGTAATATCACTTTCATTAACCAGGATTTGCCATTTAGCAAATAACATATCAATATTACCTTCCGTTCCAGCGACGTACCTTGAGTAGGTACTGCTAATAAAGCATAATGATACTGATGCGGAAATTAATAATAGCAATAAACATAGTCTACGCTTCATAGGTATACCTCCTCATAATTTAATTATAATTAGTTTTACACTTGCTTTCAATTAGATTTACAGTGTAATTATGTAAAAAATGTAAATATTTGTAAAATTATAGACATTTTCTTACACTTCTTTATAAATTGACTTTTATTGTCACTTTGTATATAATTATGGTTATAGTAGGGTACTGGTGGTTGATACTAATGAATAGCGAAATTGAGGTTAGTGTTGCTCGAGTTAAGCGACGCAAGAAAATATTAAAAATTACCAGATTAGTTTTATTATTTCTATTATTATTTGTAATAATTGCATATGTTGTAATGAACTTTATTTATAATAATGGAAACTTTAGTATTACCTTGGATAAGAACTTATACTTTGAACGAGGCATAATAATTTACGATGACCCTGACTATAAAGTTTTTAGAACCGAATTATTTGCAAAGCCGGTTGAATATTTTGATAACATATCTAATAAATGGTTACCAAATGATTTAGACGGTGATAAGAATGGCTCTCATAATGGTGAGAATTATTTAGCTTATACTTTCTTTGTTGAAAACACTGGTACCGATACTTCTGATTATTGGTCAGAGATTATTATAGATGATGTCATTAAGAATGTTGATGAGGCTGTGCGTATTCGTGTTTACAAAAATGGTAATTATATTACCTATGCTAAATTAGGAATTGATGGTAAAGCTGAAAAGGATACTATTCCTTTTGTTAGCGACGAAATAATCGCATTTGAACATCGAATTGATTTTAAACCTGGTGATATTGATAAGTACACAATTGTAATCTGGATTGAAGGTCATGATTTACAATGTACTGATAATATCCTAGGCGGCGAAATAAAAATGCATATGGAATTCAATTCTGAATTTGTTGATATTGATCCGAAGAAATATGAAAAAGAATTAGATTAAAAAGAGGGAATGAATTATGGAGGATAAAAAGGATTTTGATATATCTAAATTAACATTAGAAGAATTAATTGAATTATATAATGAAATCATTTCATTCCTTAACTTTCTAGAAGAAAGCAAGATGGATGAAAGTGAGGCTGGCAATGAATAATTTTTTAGAATTTATTAAAAATGACATTGAAGCCAAAAAGAATGTTCTTCAATCAATGCCAACTAATAACAAAACTAATGTTAAAAAATATAATAATAAAATTGCATCAATTAATGATAAATATTTATATTATAAAGATAGTGTTTTAAAATATATTAATGCTAAAAGTGAATCATTTGAAATTGCAAGTTCGAAAAAGGATAATGAAAAGAAGAAAGAACAATTAAATGAATATAAAAGAATGTTAAAAATATTAAATCCTAATAACACTTATGTTGAAAAAATGGGATTTGATAGTTTGTTATATGATATTCATAATTATTCAAGTTTTACTTTTGAAGAAATCAATAGCATTATTAGTAAGTTAGTTGATCTATTTAATCAAGCGCATATAAGATTATCATATGAAGATTTCACATACACTTGTTATGTTAATGAATATATGACAGAATTTTTAAAGAATAGTGCTGATACTAAAAACTTATCTAGTGTTTTTGAAAGAATATATTGGAATAATCCTAATGTAATTGAACATATTGAATTAAACTTTCGAAAGTTAATTAAGAAATATGAAAAGAGTTTAGAATGTTATATCAATGTTGAAAAGAAAAAAATTCTAAGCAAAAACAAATTTAATGATTATGATGAATTTATTAAAGAATTTAGAAAAATATATTTGGAATTAGCTGGTAGCAATAGTGAAGATATTTGTGACATTATTGAAATGGCTAAAGAAAATGAAATTGATATTAACAATTATTTACCAGATAGTAAATTTAGAATTACTATGTACTCAACATTAACAATTAATGAAATTGATTATGGTGATGAAGCATCAGTTAAAAAATTGTTAGAAGTATTAAGTCGTTTAAGAACTAACTTAGTTGAATATAGTAACTATTTAAAATTTAAACCTTTATTTATTGCATTCAAAAATAAATTTGAAAAAACTAATACTGTTGAAAGTATTCAACAAGAGTTGAAAAAAATTGATACTCAAATTAACAACAAAGAATCAAAATTAGATGCATTAAATAAAAAAATATTTGGTAAAGGATTTAGTTTGTTTAGCAAGAAAGTTGCACCAACTAAAAACATGAAAATTGAACAAGTTAATTTAGCAAATGAATTATATGGTTTATATTACAAAAAAGAAGAAATAGAAATGAATTTGAAAATTGTTAAAATGAAAAAAGATTCAAGTTTATTTGTTTCTGATATTGTTAAATTATTCTATAGTTATGATTCACTAAAAAGAGTTGAAATTGCATCAGCATTTAATTTAAATGATTATAGTGAAATAATTAATATGTGTAATGATTTTGACGAGTTTGCACTTAATCCAACCAATGTCATAATTAATGGTATTGATGTTTTCAAAAATGTTGATGTTAATAACATTATTTATAACAAATATCGTATGGAAAATATTAACTTAGAAGAAGCCGATTTGGATGAAGATAATATTACTGTTTTAATAAATAAAATTGATTTTATAAATCGTATTTATATAATTGAAAATAGCGAATCTTCAATTGAAAAAATATGGTTCATTGTTCAAAATGAAAAAATAAATGCAAAAGAAGCAAAGCCTGAATAAAAACTTTTGCATTTTTTTATGCAACAAATTTCGACTTTTTAATTGACAATTTTGTCGCTTTCATATAAAATTAGAATTGTATGATAGTAGGGTAGTATATGTAAGGTAATTACAATATATATTTTACATATCAAGCGAAAGGAAGAGAGTATGAATAGGAAAGA
>JAEEKO010000070.1 GCA_016282415.1 Caryophanales bacterium
ATAATTATTTAGGTGATGTTAAATTAACCGAAAAATTTGATGGATTAATTTATGAGAAGAATATTAATGGCGAAAAAGTAATATTCCTAAAACCACTAACATATATGAATAATTCAGGAATGTCTGTTATAAAAGTAGTTAATTACTATGATATTGATGTTCATGATATTTTAGTTATTCATGATGATTTAGATTTAGATTTTAATACAATAAAAATTAAATCAAATAGTAGTAGTGGAGGTCATAATGGTATAAAATCAATTATTAATAATTTAGGCAGTCAAGAATTTGATCAATTCAAATTTGGTATTTCAAATGAATATAAAAGCGATGTAATTGATTTTGTATTAGGAAAATTTTCTAAAGAAGAATTATCTAATATTGATTATGGATATTTAAATAAAGTTATAGATACATATATCACTGATGGTGTTGTTAAAGCAATGAGTGATTTTAATTAGAGGTACTTATGGATTTTATACATTCTTTCTTTAAATATGATAATGGTACAGTAATAAGTGGTTTAACTAATGAGTTAAACGTTTTTTACGTTCTTGAATTATTAAAAGAAAGTAATGATAACATCTTGATTGTTACTTCAACATTGTACGAAGCAAATAATTATTACAATCGTTTTAAAACATATACGAATGATGTGTACTTATTTCCGATGGATGATTTTATTACATCAGTAGCAATTGCAATATCTCCCGAATTAAAGATAAAGCGACTAGAAACATTGGAAAATATTTCTGGTAATAAGAAAATTATAATAACTAACTTAATGGGTTACTTACGTTTCCTACCGGATCAAAAAAATTACAATAAATTAATGTTAGAATTAAAAACCGGATTATCAATTAATCGTGATAACTTAGTTACTATTTTAGATAAGTATGGTTACAATAAAACCTCATTAGTAACACAAACTGGTGAGTATGCGGTTCGTGGATTTATTATTGATATTTTTATTATTGATTTAGATCATCCAATTCGTATTGAATTCTTTGATAATGAAATCGAATCAATTAGATATTTTAATGAGGAAAGTCAGTTATCAAGTGAAGAATTAAATTCAATAATATTAAAACCAATTAATGAGGTAGCGACATCAAGTAATAGTTCAATTTATGATTATTTAAATAATCCAAAAGTTGTATTTATTAACAAAGAACAAATTGATGTTTCTTATGCTAATTTAGTAGATACAATTAATGATTACAATAAAGAAAAAGATTCTCATGAAAAATACATGTATGATTTTTCTGAGATTAATCCAAAACAAAGTTATTATTTAAATACTTTTAATAATTCAATTAATGAGGAAAATAATAATATTAAAGAAATGGATAACTTTAATTCAGATTTCGATTTATTAAAGTCATTTGTTTTAAAATACATTGATAATAATAAAACCATTATATTTTGTTTAAAAAATGATAAACAGATAAAAATGATTTCCGAATTATTTGATGGTAATGTTAATAAGTCTAAAGTTATCAACAATAAAATTAATTTAATTAATTATGAGATTAATCAGGGATTTATTTTTAATGACTATGTTGTTATTGCTGATAAAGATATTGAAAAGAAATTAACTGAAACTATTAAATATAAGAACAGTTTAAAAATTGGTAAAAAACTTAAAGGGTTTGATGGTTTAAAACCTGGTGATTATGTTGTTCATTTAACTCATGGTATTGGTATATATCGTGGTGTTATTACTTTAACAAAAAATGGATTAAAGAAAGATTATATTCAAATAGATTACTTAGGTAATGATAAAATTTATATTCCGGTTGAAAAGATAAATACAATCTATAAGTACTCTGGTGCTGATGGAATTGTTCCAAAGATTAATAAATTAAACTCAGTTAGTTGGGCTAAAACTAAAATGAGTGTTAAGAGTAAAATTAAAGATTTATCACAAGAATTAATTAAATTATATGCTGCTCGTAAAAGTATTAAAGGTAAATCATATGAAACATATGATATTGAAAATGAATTTGCTACGGAGTTTGAATACGTTGAAACTAAAGATCAAAATCAAGCAATTATTGATATAGATAATGATTTAAAAAACGATGTACCAATGGATCGTTTACTATGTGGTGATGTTGGTTATGGTAAAACGGAAGTGGCTTTTAGGGCAATGTTTAAAACGGTATGTAATAATGATCAAGTAATGTATTTATGTCCAACGACTATTTTATCTAATCAACAATATAAATCAGCAATGGAACGATTTAAGGATTTTCCAGTACGTATTGAATTATTAAATCGCTTTACTACTAAGAAAGAACAAAAAAGAATAATTGATGGTTTAGAAAAAGGAACTGTTGATATTGTGATTGGTACACATCGCCTTTTAAGTGATGATGTTAAGTTTAAGAAATTAGGATTATTAATTATTGATGAAGAACAACGTTTTGGAGTTACTCACAAAGAAAAAATTAAGAAAATAAAAAATGATGTTAATGTTTTAACTTTATCAGCAACTCCAATTCCACGTACTTTGAAAATGGCAATGTCAGGATTAAGGGATTTATCTATTATTGATACACCACCTGTTAACCGTTATCCAATTCAAACTTATGTTATTGCGGAAAGTGACCTATTAGTAAAAGATGCTATTTATAAAGAAATGGCTCGTAATGGTCAAGTGTTTGTTTTATATAATAATATTGAAAAATTAGAAACTATTAAAGATAAATTACAATCTTTAGTTCCAGAAGCACGTATTTGTGTTGCTCATGGTGCCTTAAAAAAAGATGATATTGAATCAATAATGCAAGACTTTATTAATTATGAATATGATATTTTGTTATGTACAACCATTATTGAAACTGGAATCGATATTCCAAATGTTAACTCATTGATTATTTATAATGCCGATTGTTTTGGATTAAGTCAGTTATATCAAATTAGAGGTCGGGTTGGACGTTCTAATAAAATTGCATATGCATATTTACTATATGATAAACAAAAAGAATTAAATGATATTGCCGTTAAACGTTTACAAGCGATTAAAGAGTTTACTGAACTAGGTAGTGGTTATCGTATAGCGATGCGCGATTTATCAATTCGTGGTGCTGGTAACATTCTAGGTGGCGAACAAGCGGGGTATGTTGATAGCGTTGGTATGGAATTATATATGCGTTTAATTGATGAAGAAATGTTAAGACTTAAAGGTGTTGAAGTAAAAGAAGAGGAAAGTAAAGAACCTTTAATTAATGTTGAAACACATATCAATGATACTTATGTTAGTGACGAAGAAATAAAAATTGAAATTCACCAAATTATTAACACTATTGATTCTTTAAGTTCATTATTAAATGTAAAAAAAGAATTAGAAGACCGCTTTGGTAAAATATCTGATGAATTAGAAATCTATATGTATGAAGAATGGTTTGAAAAATTAGCAGAAAAATTAGAAATCAAGAATGTTAATCAAACTGATCGTTTCTTAGAAATAGAATTACCAGAAAATATTTCTAATAATATTAAAGGTGATAAATTAATGATTAAATGTTTCCAAATTAACGAAAAGATAAATTTGAAATATTTTAATAAACGTATACGTATAGTATTACCTTTAAACAATTTAGAAAAACATTTTATTTATTATGCGGTAGATATTTTAAATGTTATCTACAATGATATCAATTAAAAAAGCCAAACTAGTTGGCTTTTTTATATGCTTCTTCACATTCTTTAATTAACTTGATAGTATCTTCAAGTCCATGAAATTCTTTGATATCAACTTCAATACCTTGTAAGTGTTTATAAGTTCTAAAGAATTCACGTATTTCATTCTTAGTTGGTTCAGGAATATCATCAAATGACTGAAAATGATCATATCGTGGATCTTTATCGGTTACAGCGATAACTTTTTGATCACCAAATCCATTATCAGCAATATCTAAGTAACCAAGAACTCTGGCTTCAACAATACATCCTGGGAAAGTTTGATCACTGGCAAGGACTAGAATATCTAGCGCATCACCATCATCAGCTAATGTATTTTCAATATAACCATATTCAGCTGGATAAGAAACACTAGAATACAATACGCGATCTAGTTTAATACGACCGGTTTCTTTATCAATTTCATATTTATTTTTTGTTCCCATTGGAATTTCAATTAAGGCATTAACTACCATAAAATCACCTATCCTCTAAAAATAGTATAACCATTAATTAAATTATAGTCAAAAATCTTTGTATAATTTAACGTCAAATAGTTAAAATACTAATGAGGTGTATCGATGAAATACTCAGGAATGGTTCGAAAAATTGATGAGTTAGGGCGTATTGTCATACCTAAAGAAATAAGAAAGAATGTTAATATTCATGATGGGGAAGAATTAGAATTTATAATTGAAAATGATTGTATTCTTCTAAAAAAGAATAAAGGAATATTTAATAATCAAGGAATACTTAGTAAAATATGTTTATCTTTTAGTAAGTATTATGATGTTGATATGATTTTTACTAATTTGGATAAAACACTAATTAGTAATAATGATAAATTAATTAACATAGAATTAAATGAAGAACTAAAATATTTAATTAGTAATCGTGAATCAGTAAATAAGCAAGGATCGTATTTTAATAGTAATCAGTATTTCGTCATTAATCCACTTATTATTGATGGTAATTGTTATGGTTTATTGATTTTAATTAGTG
>JAEEKO010000071.1 GCA_016282415.1 Caryophanales bacterium
AGACTTAAAATCGAACAAAATCCATATGTTTTGAAAAAATTATTAGAAACTAAAGATTATATAATTGTTGAAGATTCTCCAAAAGATGATTATTGGGGTTGGGGTATAAATAGAAATGGAGAAAATCAACTAGGTAAACTTTGGATGAAATTAAGAGATGAACATAAAAATAAATCATTTTAGTCTACATTGCTCCATTTGTTATTGCCGGACAAGCTACAATCAAAGTAAATAATAATTAATAAAATAAAGACTAGTTAAAACTAGTCTTTTTTTGATATAATATTTTTATAAGATAGAAAAGAGAGATTTACATGAGTGAAGAATTAAAAGTAATGATTAAAAAGATGCATAACCTCGTTGAGTTACATATCCATTTAGATGGAGCATTATCAATTAATAGTTGTAAAGAATTAGCAGCAATTCAAAATATTGATATTCCAACGGATGATAATGTTATTCGTGGAATGATGGAGGTTCCACCAGGATGTCGTGATTTAAATGAATTCTTAACAAAATTTGATTTTTCTGGATCATTACTTCAAACTGAAGTTGGTATTAAAACGGCTGTTAAAAACCTAGCTAATGAATTACTCGAACAAGGAATTATTTATGCTGAAATCAGGTTTGCACCACAATTACATTTAACAAAAGGATTAACTCAAGATGAGGTGGTAAAAGCAGCAATTGAAGGTATGAATGAATCTAAACTTAAAGGAAGCTTAATATTATGCTGTATGCGTAATGATAATAATAATGATGCTAATGTGGAAACGGTAAAAGTTGCTAAAAAATACCTAGGAAATGGTGTTTGTGCTATTGATCTTGCGGGAGCGGAAGGATTATTTAAAACTAAGAATTTTGAAAACATTTTTGCTTATGCTAAAGAATTAGGAGTTCCATTCACGATTCATGCTGGGGAAGCTGATGGGCCTAGTAGTGTTTATGATGCAATTACGTTTGGGGCTAAACGAATTGGTCATGGGGTAAGAGCATCAGAAGATCCAGAACTTATGAAATTAATCAAAGCAAAAAATATTACTTTAGAAGTATGTCCTACAAGTAACATTTGTACTTCTATTTATGAACAAATCAGTGATATGCCAATTAAAAGATTCATGGACGAAGGTATTAATATTACTATTAATACTGATGATCCAACAGTATGTAATATTAAACTTAAAGATGAATTAATTAATGTTGCTGAAGCTTTTGATTTAACTTATGAGGATCTTGTTCAATTGCAGTTAAATGCTATTAATGCTTCCTTTGCAGATAACAAAACTAAAATAGAAATAATGAAAATGATATTGGGTGAATAAGATGGCTACTAATAAAGATTATCGTGACTTTGTATTAGAACAATTAAGTATTTTAGAAAATATTACTTGTAAACCAATGATGGGTGAGTATTTACTATATTATCAAGACTTACTATTTGGTGGCATTTATGACAATCGTTTATTGGTTAAAATAACTGATAATAATAAGAAATATCAAATGAGTGAAGCAATTCCTTATGAAAACGCTAAGCCAATGTATTTAGTTAGTGATATTGATAATCAAGAAGTATTAAAAGATATTATATTAGATACATATCAAGATTTAAAAAAAGACTAGTTTTACTGGTGCTTTTTTTATGATATAATTTACATGGTAGGTGGTTATAAGGGAATAAAACGGTAACCGTAACCGGGATTCTTAATTGGGATTAATTATAAAAGAGAGAGGATAAACATAAATGAACGAGTTTATGAAAGTTGCTAAAGATTTAGCAGATAATAATTTAATTACTAATAATGGTGGGCCATTCGGCACAGTAGTTGTTAAGGATGGCGTTATTGTTGGTCGTGGTGCCAATAGTGTTTTAGGTAATAATGATCCAACTGCACATGCGGAAATTATGGCAATCCGTGATGCTTGTAAAAATTTAAATACTTATGACTTAACCGGATGTGTAGTATATACTACCTCATATCCATGTCCTATGTGCTTATCAGCAGTTATCTGGGCTAATATCAAGAAGGTTTATTATGGTAACACTGTAGAGGATGCGGCAGTGATTGGTTTTAGAGATGAACCAATCTATGAATTTATTAAAAATAATAATCAAGGAGAAGTTCTTGATTTAGAAACTCTTGACCGTGAAGAAACAATTAAAACGTTTAATGAATTTAAAGATAAAATTGATAAAATAATTTACTAATGTTAAGAAACTTTGACAAAGTTCCAAAGGGTTTTGGTAGAGTTAAACATATTAAAAAAATATAATTGTTAGTGAAAGGAAGGTTTAAATGAAACTAGGAGAAAAGATTTTAAAGTTAAGAAAGAAACAAGGGCTTTCACAAGAACAATTAGGGGAAATGATAGATGTTACCCGTCAAACCATTAGTAACTGGGAATTAGGAGAAACTAATCCTAATCCGGAACAATTAAAAAAATTATCACAAGTGCTAAATGTTAGTATTGATGAATTGTTAGATAACGATTTAAAAGAAATGGTATTTGATAAAGTTACTAATACCGAGAAGAACACTAATATTATCTTAACAATTTTTAAAATAATGGGAATAGGTTTTATTACTGCAATTATTCTTATAGCAGTTTATATTACATTATTTATTGTGGTAAAAAATAGTCGTGAAACTGGACGAAAACTAGAAAAGAGCATTCATTGTACCATTTTTGGTGAAGAATATACTTATGGAGTTACTTACTATGAATTAACTGGTGAACCTATTGAATTAGGTGGATCTGCCTATATTGATAATGTTTTAAATTTAAGTCAATATGATGATGCTCATCAAATTATTGATGTTATTCATGATTATGCTAGACGTAATGGTGGAGTATGTACAATTATTGATGGTAGTAGTTTAAACGAATTAATTGATATATCTATCAAAAAGAATTCTTTAACTGCCAAGAATGTAACAATTGTATTAAAGAATAATTCAAAATATCATATTACTTTTGGCGAAGGTTTTATTATTGAAAAGTTTAATATTGAAAAAAATGATTATGAAGTATTAAAAAATCAAACTGGGAAGAATTGCGCCTTTAATGATATTGGGTATGTCTTAGAACCTGATACTGAAAAAGAATTAAAGCAAGACTGGTCTTGTGATTATAATGAATTAGCTAAAGGATCTTATCGTCTATCTAAAGATGTTTATTTTGAATCAGATACACCAGTTACTGAGAAAGATAAATATACAATCGCTATTGAATTTGAGATAGAATAGATGGTATAATCGTTTTTATCGATTGAGGTGGTTTTATGAAATTATTATTACATGCTTGTTGTGCACCGTGTTCGGTATACTGTGTTAAAGTATTAAGAGAAGAGGGAATTGAACCAACATTATTTTGGTATAACCCTAATATTCATCCATATATTGAATATAAAACCCGTCGTGATACTTTAATAGAATTTGCTAATATGCAAAATTTAAATTATGTAATTCAAGATGAGTATGGTTTAGATAACTTTTGTAAGAATGTTATTAATAATTTAGATAGTCGTTGTGTAATGTATTGTTATCCTGTCAGATTACGTAAATTATTTGAATATGCTAAAGCTAATGGTTATGATGCCGTTTCAACAACTTTGTTATATAGCATTTATCAAAAGCATGATGTTATTAAAAAGATAATGGAAGATTTATCTAAAGAGTTTGGCATCGAATTTGTTTATCGTGATTTCCGCGTTGGTTTTAGGGAAGGACAGGATGAAGCTCGTAATCTAGGATTATATATGCAAAAATATTGTGGTTGTATCTTTTCTGAAGAAGATCGTTATCTTGATAAGATTAGTAAAGATAAAATTAGATTTTCAGATAATTAAAAAAATGATATAATAATAAAAGGAGGATAGGATATGAATATACCAGCTCAAATAGAACTTATATTTAACGCAAATCAATGGGATGATTATACCAAGATTAGATTTATTTATCTATTTGTCTGTGATAATTTATCCTATGATGCTAGATTTAATCTATCACCACCATTTTCTTTAAAAAAAGAAATCTATGAAAAAGAAATTGATATTAAAAATGTCGAAGACTTTGAAGTAATTTGTTATACCATGTCTAAAATCTTAAGAGATGTTTTAGACTATTTTGGTTATGAAGCCCGAGTTGAACGTGAAAATTCTCAATATGGACATGCTTATGTTGTAGTTAAATATGGCAAATATGATATTATTTTAGATCCAACTAAACGTCATGACACTGCCCGTGTTAAATCTAATTTAGCAACTTATGACTTTAGAACGGAATCAAGCGATCCATTATTCTTAGAAAACTTAAGTAAAGCGGATGAAAGTATTAAAAAGAGTACTGATGTATTCCGTTACATTAAAGATCGTGATACGATGGGCTTAATAGAATTTTTAGCTTCTAGCCCAATGGGTGCCGATCCTAATACCTTGTTATTAAATAAGATTAATGCCATTGCGGCAATGATGGCTTCACGTAAAGATCTAACCAGATATGATGATGCCGATTACTTACTTAGTTATTTAATTAATAAAAGTCGACTTGATAATGAAGTTAGAGCGGGTGTTTTTGTTAATGAAGAAGATGAAACATGGCGTGATATTATAACTATTATTTTAGTAGAGCGTTTAGGTCTACCATCACTTTTCTATATTATGGAAAAAGTTGATGGTCACTATCAAATTAGAGAAAGTAATGGCGAAGAAGTGCTTAATAAGTTAGAAATTTATTCTAACTGGAATGTTAATGAGTACTTTAGAAACGAAGCAATATGTGCTAAATTTGATCCAGCAA
Organism: Caryophanales bacterium; assembly: GCA_016282415.1. Classification (GTDB taxonomy): domain Bacteria; phylum Bacillota_I; class Bacilli_A; order RF39; family UBA660; genus RGIG8386. Next base: position 4,797 of record JAEEKO010000071.1, read on the forward strand.
TACTGTAAAGTAATTAACATAGTTTAGTTAATTACTTTTTTTAGTGGTATAATATAAAAGGAGGGTATGAAAATGAACTATAAAAATATTGTTGTAATTGGTGGTGGCGTTTTAGGAAGCCAAATAGCTTTTCAAACAGCTTATAGCGGCTATAACGTTACGGTTTTAGTACGTGAAGATGATGATAAAAAGGTAATTAGAAATTCCTTAAGAAAGTTAAGAGATACTTATCTTGATACGATTGAATTAATGGCATCTAAAGAAGGTAAGAATAATGGAACTTGGGCAAGAGGAATTGCTTCACAAGAGTCATTTAAAAAAGATGAATGTATTAAGAAAGCTAAAGAAGCTTATGAAAATATTGTAATTGATACTAATCAAGAAGAAACTTTAAAAGATTGTGATTTAGTAATTGAATCAATCACGGAAATATTAGAAGTTAAGATAGATTTATATAAACAAATTGCTAAATTATTACCAGAAAAAGCGGTAATTGTTACTAACTCTTCAACATTACTTCCATCAAAGATGGCTAGTGCTACTGGTAGACCAGAAAAGTATTTAGCAATGCATTTTGCTAATCATATTTGGAAAAATAATATTGCTGAGATTATGGGACACAGTGGTACTGATCGCAAATACTTTGATGAAATCGTGGCATTTGCTGAAAGTATTTCTATGGTTCCATTAGCAGCATTACAAGAAAAATCTGGTTATTTATTAAATTCAATGTTAGTACCATTCCTATTATGTGCTATGGATTTACTAGCTAATGGAGTATCAGATCCAGAAACTATTGATAAAGCTTGGACGCTAGGTACCGGAGCACCTAATGGACCATTCCAAATTCTTGATGTTGTTGGATTAGAAACCGCCCGTAATATTGTATTACAATATCAAAAGGTTCCAAATCTATTTGATCCATTATTAAAGAAAATGATGCTTCCATATAATTACGATGGAATGCTTGAAATTTTAGATAAATATATGGATGAAGGTAAACTTGGAAAGAATGCTGGCGAAGGATTCTATAAATATGATAAATAAGACTTGTTAAAGTCTTTTTATTTGCATTTAATTATTAGTAAAGTAAATAATGTAAAATAAAGAAAAATGCTTGATTATCAAGTGTTTTTTTGATATAATGAACATGCTTTTATGAAAAAGAGCGTTAATCCGCTGGATATTTATCTATGATTTGGAATAAATTTAAAGAAAGGATGATCGTTGATGGCTAATTTAGTTGATAAAATTAATGCTAAACATGTTAGAAAAGATATTCCTGAATTTCGTGTTGGAGATACTGTACGTGTAGATGTATGGGTTAAAGAAGGAAAAAAGGAACGTATTCAATCTTTTGAAGGTTTAGTTATTGGCCGTAAAGGTGGAAGTGTTAATGAAACATTTTCTGTACGTAAGAAAAGTGGTTCTGTTGGGGTAACAAGAATTTTCCCAGTTAATGCTCCTACTATTGACAAAATTGTTGTAGTTAAGAAAGGATTAGTAAGAAGATCTAAATTAAACTTCTTAAAATTCTTAAAGAAAGATTACAAAGTAAAAGAAAGAAATTAAGCAAAATGCTTAATTTTTTTTTGCATTTATGATATTATTAATATGGTGATACTAAATGTTTAAGAATAAAAAAGCAGCTAAAAAAAATAACCCATGGTATATTGAATTAATTCCATATGTAATAATATTTATTGTTGTATTGTTGATTCGTACCTTTATTTTTACACCAGCAGTTGTTGACGGTCCATCAATGGAACCAACGTTATATAATAATCAATGGTTATTGGTTTATAAATTTACTAAAATTGATCGTAATGATGTAATTGTTTTTAAATACGATGGTCGCTATTTAGTAAAAAGAGTAATTGGATTACCAAAAGATACGATTAATTGTGAAGATGGTAAGATATATATTAATGATAAAGAATTAAATGATGAATATACAATTGAAGATAATACATGCACTGGTCAAGTTACATTAAAGAATGATGAATATTTTGTATTAGGAGATAATCGTGCGGTTAGTATGGATTCACGTATGATTGGACCAGTGAAGAAAAACATGATCCTTGGAACAACTAACATCCGTATTTTCCCAATAACTAAGATTGGTTCATTTAAATAATAATTGTAAGGGGGATTCCTTTGAGTAATAATGTTAAATATGTAAATATTATTCTTGATGAAGCAAACATAGATTATGTTTGTTTTGGTCATGGTAAGAAGTATTTAATTATTATTCCTGGAGTTGGTGATGGTTTAAAAAGTGTCCGTGGTCTTGCTAATTATTATGCACATAAATATAAAGCTTTTAGTAAGAATTATAAAGTATATATAATTAGTCGTCGTCGTGATATTCCGGCATCTTTTACTATCAAAGATATGGCTTTGGATATTGCTAATTTATTAATGAATTTAAATATTGAACAGACGAGTATTATTGGTATTTCTCAAGGAGGAATGATTGCTCAAGAATTAGCAATAACATATCCAGAATTAGTAACCAATCTTGTTTTAATTGTTACTGCACCAAAACTTAATGATACTATGGAAAACACTTTAAATACATGGCTTAAGATGTTAGAGCATAAAGATTACAAAGGACTCCTTAAAGATACTGCTATTAAATCTTTTGCTGGTAAGAATGCCAATAAGTATATTAAAGTATTTGAGTTATCTAATAAAATTATTAATAAAAAGAATTATTTACATTATGAAGTATTATTAAAAGCTTGTTTAAAATTTAATCGTTTAAAAGATTTAAAAGATATTAAAGCTAGAACCCTTATTATTGGAGCAAAGTTAGATCAAGTATTAGGGTATGAAGGATCAATTATTTTAAATAAAAATATCCAGAATTCTAAATTAGTATTATTTGATGAATATAGTCATGGGGTTTATGATCAAGTAACTAATTTTAATGATCAAATTAAAGATTTTTTAGAAGGTGAAAAAAATGAATGGGAATATTAAAAATAGTATTGATGCTCGTCAATATAAAGAATTTGGGGAATCTTTAATGCCTAACAAGAAAGAAGATGAAATAGATAATGATCGAAATTAAAAATGTAACTAAAAAATATGGTAAGAAAACTGCTATCAGCAATATTACCTTTAATATTGATAATGGAGAAATCTTTGCATTCATTGGTCATAATGGTGCTGGTAAAACTACCCTTATTAAAGCGATGGTAGGGATTCATGATTTTAATGAGGGTGAAATAATTATTAATGGCACTTCAATTAAAGATGATCCTGTAGCTTGTAAAAGAGAGCTGGCTTATGTTCCGGATAATCCTGAATTATATGAAAACTTAAAAGCTATTGATTATATTAATTTTGTATGTGATATGTATGATGTTGATTATGAAACACGTGCAAAAAACATTAAAAAATATGCCGATCTTTTTGAAATTGAAGATGTATTAAATAATCCAATTAGTTCCTTTTCTCATGGTATGAAACAAAAAGTAGCTTTAACTGCAGCGCTTGTTCATGATCCTAAAGTATTAATTATGGATGAACCATTTGTTGGTTTAGATCCTAAAGCAGTTTTTAAAATTAAACAAATGATGGCGGAAATGGTTAAGGAAGGTAAAATTATTTTCTTCTCAACCCATATTTTAGATGTAGCTGAAAAATTATGTTCTCGTGTTGCAATTATTAAAAACGGTAAATTAATTAAAGTAGGTAGCATGAAAGAAATTAAAGGTGACGAATCACTAGAAGCTGTCTTTATGGAAATGGAAGAAGAATAATGAGAAAACTATTTTCTTTAATAAAAGCAACTTTTTCGGAAGGATTAAGTATTGTTAAAATTAGTACTAATCGGATGAGTGCAAAGTTAAAAAAGGTATTACCATATATTTTATTTATATTAATTATTTATTCATTTACGTATTATACCAGTTTGTTAACGAAACAATTTCATAAAGTAGGATTAGAATATATTGTTATTTTATTATTTGCATTTTTAACGTTCTTTTTAACGATTATGGAAGGCATTTATAAAACCAGTGACTTATTATTTAATTGTAAAGATGATGATTTATTATTAGCGTTACCAATTAAAAAGAGTACTATTTTATTTATAAGATTTTTTAAATTTTACGTCTTTGAATTAATGTATAATGCGATGTTTATGATTCCGGCAATAATTAGTTATGCCATCTATGCTAAACCATCTTATTTATTTTATATTATTTCGGTTATTATGCTTGTTTTCTTGCCAGTAATTCCAGTATTATTATCAGTAGTTATTGGTTTTATTATTAAACAATTTGTAACCCGTTTTAAATATAAAAACATTGCTCAAATTATATTTACTTCGGGTTTATTATTAGGAATCTTATATATTTCTTTTAATTCTCAAAAGTTTGTTGAGAAGATGATTGCTAATGCGACAACTTTGTTTGATTTAATTAAAAAGATTTATTATCCAGCATATTTATATTATGAATTATTTACGGATTTTAATCTTTATAAATTACTAATATACATGGGTATTAACATTATTTTAGTAATTATCGCAATGAATGTTTTAAGTAAGGTATATTATAAAATCAATTCTCGTAGTAAAGAGGTTAGTAATGTAACTCATTATAGTAAATATAAGATTAAGACACATAAACCATTAATTTCGTTTATGATTAAGGATCTAAAGCGTGTTACATCATCTTCTGTTTATATTATTAATGCTTGTTTTGGACTAGTTTTATTTATTGCATCAGCAGTACTTTTAACTAGTCGTAGTAAAACTTTCCTTAATATGTTAAGTACTTATGGTTTAAAGATTTCCATGGATCAAATTGCTAAATATATTCCTATTGTATTATTAGCAATGATTGCTTTTGCAGCATTAACTAGTTCTACAACAAGTTCAATGATATCATTAGAAGGCAAATCGTTTAGTATTTTAAAAAGTTTACCAATTAGTGCTAAAAAAGTTATCTATGCTAAGGTAGGTAGTGCTTTATTATTAATGATACCAGCTATTATAATTGGGGATATAATTGTATATGTTAATTATGATTTAAAGATTATAGATATTATTTTAACAATTGTTGCATCTATATTATTACCATTGGTATCAACATTACTTGGTATTTTTGTTAATACGTTATATCCGCATATGGATTTTTCTAATGATACTGAGGTAGTAAAACAAAGTATGAGTGTGATGATAGCGTTATTTGTTAATTTTGGAATTTTAATTATTATTGGACTTTTAATCTATTTTGGTATTAAGTCTGAATTAGGAATTAGTTTAATAATTCTTATGGTTAATGGTATGGCATTATTAATTAATATTATTAGTATCATATTAATTAATACGATTGGTGTTAAAAACTTTAATTTAATAACAATCTAGGAGTGATTTAAATGTTAAAATTAGGTATTATTTTCTTTATTGTATGTGGTGGTGTAGTAATGTCATTATTCCATCAATTAAAAGACCAGTTAGGAGTAGTAGAGAAAGTCCTTGATCGTTTATATACATCTTTTACCTTAGTTTTTATCTTTATAGGATATGTCAGCTATGGTGGTAAGTTTGTTATTTCAATGGTTATTTTATACTTTGCTACAGCCTTAGTTTTCTCATTATTATTTGCACTAGCATTTAAATTATTTAAAAACTAATTGCAATTCCTACCAAATAGGTAGTATAATTACCTTGAGGTGGCGAAATGCACGTATCAACAAAAGGACGTTATGCTTTAATCATTATGTTAGAATTGGCCAAGAACTACGAAGCTGGCCACTTTTTGACGTTGTCAGAAATTGCTAATAATAACAAATTATCGATTAAGTATTTAGAACGTATCATGAGTTCTTTAAAGAAGGCTGACTACTTTGAATCCTCCCGCGGTGTTGCTGGTGGTTACAAATTAAAATATGAACCAGAACATTATAAAATCGGCGATATTGTTCGTCGTGCTGAAGGTGATATTGAAATTACCAATTGTGTTAAAAAAGAATTTAAGTGTCCTGCTAAGAAGTTATGTAAGACTTATGGTATTTGGAATGAATTAAATGACTTAATAAATGATTATTTAGATAGTAAGACATTAAAAGATTTATTATAGGAGGATTATTATGGAACTATTAAATATTAAAGACTTAGCAACCATTGCTAGCGATGATCAAAATAAAAAGATTTTAGATGGTTTAAATTTAACCATTAATGAAGGTGAAATCCATGTTATTATGGGACCTAATGGTGGTGGTAAATCAACATTAGCAAATACTATTTTCAATTCCTATCGTTATATTAAAACTAATGGTAGTATTATTTTTAATGGTGAAGATATTACTAATAAGAGTACTGATGAAATTGCCCGTTTAGGATTATTTATGTCATTTCAGCATCCAGTAGAATTACCTGGAGTTAGTGAAACTAATTTCTTAAAAGCAATAAAGGATAAGAAAAATAATGAACACCAAGATGTCTTTGCCTTACAAAAAGAGATTAAAAGCAAAATGGAAGCATTAAATATTGATTATGATTATCTTAAAAGAGAATTCAATGTCGGCTTTTCTGGTGGTGAAAAGAAGAAAAATGAAATCTTACAAATGATGTTATTAAATCCTAAGTTAGTTATCTTAGATGAAACTGATTCCGGATTAGATGTTGATGCCATTAAAACTGTTGTTAAGGGAATTAATTTATATAAAAACGATAATAATGCGGTTTTAATTATCACACATTCCACTAAGATTTTAGAAGGTTTAAATGTTAATCAAGTTCATGTATTAGTAAACGGTAAAATTGTTAAAACGGGTGATGCTAATCTAGCTTACCAAATTGAACGCGAAGGATATCAATCATTATTAAATGAAAACTAGAGTAGAAGAAAATACCACCTTACAAAATATCTATGATATTAAAACTAAACATGAATTTGTTGATAAAGAATACGGCTTAACTAAAGAAACCATTGAGAAAATATCCGCTTCAAAAAATGAACCATCTTGGGTTTTAGAATTTCGTTTAAAAGCCTTAGAATTATTTCATGAACTAAAAGATCCGGATTGGGGACCAGATATTAGCTATTTAGATATTAATAAAATAGCTACTTATGTTAAACCTAATAGTAAAGAAAATAAATCTTGGGATGATGTTCCGGATGAAATTAAGAATGTTTTTGATAAACTTGGTATTCCAGAAAGTGAAAAGGAACAAATGGCTGGAGTTGGAGCCCAATTTGATAGTGAAATTATTTATCATAATTTAGAAGATAAACTAAAAGAACGCGGAGTTATTTATTGTAATTTTGATAAAGCGATAACTTTATATCCGGAATTAATTGCGAAGTATTTTGCTAAAATTGTTCCGGTTACGGATCATAAATATATTGCATTACATTATGCTTTATTTTCTGGTGGATCATTTATTTATATTCCGAAAGGTATAAAGCTTGAGTTACCATTGCAAAGTTATTTTAGGTTAAATGAACCTGGGGCAGGACAATTTGAACATACTTTAATAATTGTTGATGATGATGCTTCTTTAGAGTTTATTGAAGGTTGTTCTGCACCAGGATATAATGATTTAAACTTACATGCTGGTTGTGTTGAATTATATGTTGGTAAGAATGCCCATTTACGTTTTTCTACAATTGAAAACTGGTCTAAAAACTTACTAAATTTAAATACTAAGAAATGTATTGTTGCAGAAAATGGTAAGATTGAATGGATTATGGGTTCGTTTGGATCAAAAGTATCAATGTTATATCCATTAAGTGTTTTAAATGGGGAATATGCTAAAGCATCATATACGTTACTTTCATTTGCTGGTAACGGTCAAAACCTTGATACGGGATTAAAAGTAATCCATAATGCTCCCAATACGACATTATATTGTGATTCAAAATCAATTTCTAAAGATGGGGGAATCTGTACTTTCCGTAGTAATGTTTATGTTGCTAAAAAAGCGGTTAATGCTAACATTGCTATTTCATGTGAATCATTAATGTTAGATAGTATTTCTAGAAGTGATACCATCCCCGTAAGTAATATTAATAATAATCAAATTTTATTTTCTCATGAAGCTAGTGTTGGTAAGATCAGTCCGGATATGATTTATTATTTAATGAGTCGTGGATTAAGTGAAAAGGAAGCGGCAGCATTAATTGTTGAAGGCTTTGCGGAACCAATTGCTAAGTCTTTCCCAGTTGAATATGCGGTTGAAATGAATCGTTTAATTAATCTTGAATTAGAAGGGACTATTGGATAGGTGATAATATGAAACAAATTATTAATGAAATTCCAATTAAAACGACTAATTCTTTTAAAGTTAATGGTTTAGAAATTGAAATACCTGATAACATCACAACTCATTTTCATGGTTATGAAGTTAATGATGATCATAATTTAATTTTAGAAACCACTAAAACCACCATTATGAATCATGATGCGGTTAAATTAAACATTAAGATTACTAGTAATAATGAAAGCCCAATTATATTCAATTATTACTTTGATCAAGCGGATAATCTAATTGAAGAAATTAATATTGAGGTTTTAAATAATGTTCATGCCAATATCATTTTTAACTATGCAGCATTAAGTAAAGAACAACATTTTCATTATTTAAAACAAACAATTAAATTGGATAATGAATCATCTCTTAATTTTAGTACAATTAATATGTTAAGTAGTAATGCTACGAGCATTATTAAGGTTGATAATGAAGTATTAAGTAATGCTAACTTAACTTATAATCTAATTGATCTAGGTGGTAGCACAAAAGTTAGTAGTAGTTATGGTAAAACTTATGATAATGCTATTAATAATTTAAATGTTATTTATTTAGGAACTAATGAAGATTTAATTGATACTAATTATTATTATATTAATGAGGAAACTTTAGCTAACTGTGCTATTAATGTTCAAGGTATTCTTCTTGATCATGCTAAAAAAACGTTCCGAGGAACAATTGAATTTGTGAGTGGTGCAACATCTTCAGTTGGTAATGAAATTGAAAACTGTATGATGTTAAGTAATGATGCATCATCCATATCCGTTCCGTTATTACTTTGTAATGAAGAAGATGTTATTGGTAGTCATTCAGCTTCTAATGGTGAGATTAATAAAGACCAATTATTTTATTTAATGAGTAAGGGATTAACCAAAAAAGAAGCTATTAATATAATTATTATGGCTAATATTAATCCAATCCTAAATAATATTAATAATGAAAAAATTGTTAATGATATAACGCATTCAATTATTTCTGTGTTATAATTAACTTATAGAGGTGGGGTATGATGGTTAATAGCAGTAATAAAAAGAATCAAATTGATTTAAGCCTTATTAGTTTATGGCGTCCAATAAGTTGGAAAATTGTTAAAGTATCAAAGAATTATATGAATGATAGTGATACCATTTATCGCATGCAAGTTGGTAATTATAATGATGATGAACCAATTTATGTTTATATATCCGAATCTAATTATAATCTGTTATTAACTGGCAAAGCCAATCATAAATATTATGTTTTAAATAATTTTATTTACCTATATTTAGTTAATGGCAATAATCAAAGAAAGGCGCCAGTGCTTGGTACCCATCTAGGAGAAGTTGACTGCAAAGCAATCGAAGAAACAGATACCCGTATTCTTAAATTAACAGAAAAAAAGATTAAGTAACAACTTAATCTTTTTTAAATATACCATCTTCATAAT
>JAEEKO010000072.1 GCA_016282415.1 Caryophanales bacterium
AAACTAATAAATAGTTTAATTATTTGCTGTCGATGGAGATTAATCGGTTTAATCCGTTATCACAAATTAAGTTAAAATAAGGATGGTACCGTGCATATTGCACTCCTTTGGTGTATCATTCTTTTTATTTTGGAGGAAGACTTATGAAAGTATATGTCATTGTTGGTAAAAGTGGTAGTGGTAAGACAACTGTTGCAAGTATTATTAAGGAATACTATGAAACTAAAGGTAAAAAAGCATTAATTACGGGATTTAGTGATTATTTAAAACTATATGCCCATATTATGCTTGGTTATAATTTTAGTGAAGAAACTAAACCACGTTCTTTTCTACAAAAGATGGGTTCTTATATTCGTACTGATTTAAAGATGCCAGATATGCTTGGTAGTAGATTACTTACAGATATTGATATTTATAAGCATTTCTATGATGTGGTTATTATTAGTGATGCAAGGTTAGCAGAAGAGGTTGCTTATTTACAAAATAATATAACTAATATTCGGGTTATTAAGGTAGTAGGGCGTTTAAATCAAAAGTTAACTATGGAACAACTATCACATGAAACTGAAACTCGTGTTGATGAAGTAACTGGCTATGATAATTTAATTATTAATGATACAAATTATAATAGTTTAAAAGCTAAAACATTAGAAATATTGGAGAGTGAATAAAATGAATTTAAAAGATTTATATATTAATTTCTTCGTAAGTAAGGGACATAAACAAATTCCATCAAGTCCCGTAGTACCAGAAAATGATCCATCAGTATTATTTAATACCGCTGGAATGCAACCTTTAATTCCTTATTTAATGGGTGCTACTCATCCTTATGGGACAAGACTTACGGATTATCAAAAATGTATTCGTACTAATGACTTAGATAACATTGGTGATACTTATCATCATACTTTCTTTGAAATGTTAGGTAACTGGTCATTAGGTGATTACTTTAAAAAAGAATCTTTAACATGGAGTTTTGAATTTTTAACAGAAGTATTAAATATTCCTAAGGAGCGTTTGGCAGTTACAATCTTTGCTGGTAATGATTCTATTCCGTTTGATAGTGAAGCTCATGAATTATGGTTATCACTTGGTATTCCAGAAGCAAGAATTGCTAGAACGGTTGAAGATAACTTCTGGATTGCTGGTGAAACCGGACCATGTGGGCCAGATTCTGAAATCTTCTATTGGCGTAGTAATGATCCAATTCCTGAAAAATTTGATACGGAAGATGTGCGTTGGGTTGAAATTTGGAACAACGTATTTATGCAATATGAAAAACATGAAGATGGTTCTATTACCGAACTTCCAAAGAAAAATGTGGATACTGGAATGGGCGTTGAAAGAACTACAGCTATCTTAGAAGGAGTTAATGATAATTATCTTTCTTCTATTTGGACACCAGTAATTGATTTAATTAAAGAAATTAGTAATCTTGATTATACTGGTAATGAAAAATCCATGCGTATTATTGCTGATCATTTAAGAACAGCAGTATTTATTCTAGCTGATCCGGCTGGTATTAAACCATCAAATACGGATCAAGGTTATATTTTAAGAAGATTAATACGTCGTGCTATTCGTCATGCTAAGAAATTAAATATTGATATTAATAGTGACTGGGAAGTACGTATTGCTTCTAAAATAATGGATTTATATGAATCTTATTATTCTGAATTAAAAGATAATCGTGAAATTGTACTAGAAGGTTTAAAAAACGAAAAAGTTAAATTTAATCGTACTTTAGAAAAAGGATTAAGAGAATTTGAAAAAGTATCTAACCAAGATATTGATGGTGTTACCGCATTCCATTTATTTGATACTTATGGATTCCCAATTGAATTAACGGAAGAGTTAGCTAAAGAAAAAGGTTTAAAAGTAGATATTGAAGGTTATCAAGCTAAGTTTAAAGAACATCAAGAATTATCAAGAACGGCTTCTGCTGGTAAGTTTAAAGGTGGTTTAGCTGGTAATGGGGAAATCGAAACTAAATATCATACGGCAACCCATTTATTAAATGCTGCTTTAAAACAAGTTGTAGGGCCTGATGTTCATCAAAAGGGTTCTAATATTACTGAAGAAAGAATGCGTTTTGACTTTTCTTGTGATCATAAATTAAGTGATGAAGAAAAGAATGCTGCTGAAGCTTTAGTAAATCAATGGATTAGTGAAGAACTTGATGTGGTTCGTTTAGAGATGCCTAAAGAGGATGCAATTAAGTCAGGAGCAGAATGTATGTTTATTGAAAAATATCCTGATATTGTATCAGTATATGTTATTGGTGATGGGATTTCTAAAGAATTATGTGGAGGTCCACATGTTGCTAATACCCGTGAATTAGGACACTTCAAAATTGTTAAAGAAGAAGCAAGTTCTGCTGGGGTAAGAAGAATAAAAGCAATTTTAGATTAATTGCTTTTTTTTATTGAATAAAATGAGATATTTTGTTAGAATATTCATAGTAGGTGATAAGTTATGGATATGGAAAAAACTAATGTTTATGATGTTAAAGATATTCAAAGAGAAGATCTAATTAAAACATTAAAAGAAATCTGTGCTATCTTAGAAGAACGTGGCTATGACCCATTAAGTCAAATTACTGGCTATATTATTAGTGGTGATCCTGGTTATATTACAACCTACAAAGAAGCACGTCATAAATTATGTACGATTGATCGTGTAGATATTGTCAGTGTATTATTAGAAACGGTATTGAAATGAGAGTATTAGGATTAGATTTAGGTACTAAAACATTAGGGGTTGCAGTTTCGGATAAAACTAATACATTGGCTAGTCCATTAAAAACGATTGTGTTTCAAAATTATAATAGTTTATTAATTGAATTAAAAATGATTATTGATGAATATCAAATTACCGATTTAGTTTTAGGATTACCAAAGAATATGAATAATTCATTGGGGTTTGCAAGTGAACGTTCTATGGAATTCTATGAATTGTTAAAGCAAAAATTTGATTTAAAGATTCATTTACAAGATGAGCGACTATCAACGGTTGAAGCAGAAAGAATTTTAATTAATAATGGTAATATGCGTCGTGAGAAAAGAAAAAATGTTATTGATTCGGTAGCGGCGATGATTATATTAGAGAATTTTTTAAAAAAGGAGAGTAATTTAAATGAGTAATAAGGGTAAAATTACACTAGTAAATAGTGATGGTAAAGAAGTAGAATTTGATGTTTTATTCACATTTGATGCTGAAGAAACAAATAAGAGTTACATTGTTTATACTGATAATTCTATTGATGAAAAAGGAAATATTCGTGTTTATGCATCTACTTATGATAAAGATGCTAAAACTCCTGAGTTAAAAGAAATCGAAACTCAAGAAGAATGGGATGTTATTTCTGATATTTTAAACAAATTAGAAACTAAGGTAAGAAATGGTGAAATAACTGCTTCAGAAGAAGATGGAGAATAGTTATGAATAAGAAAATAATTATTGCAATTACTGCAGCGGTTACAGTAGTTTTAGCAATTATTATTTTTTTTGTCGGCTTTTATTATATTAATTTAAAACCGGTTAAAGAAGATGATAATAGCAAAGTAACATTTGTAGTAAATGGGGGAACATCAATTAAAGCCTTAATTGATAATCTAGAAGATGCTGGCTTAATTAGAAATCGTTATGTTGGTTATTTCTACGTAAAATTTAATAATGTTAATACTATTCAAGCTGGTGAATATACCTTAACTAAAGGAATGTCGGTTAAAGATATTTTAGGACGAATTAGTCGTGGTGAAGCCAATGTTCATGCCTTAAATATTCGTTTTATTGAAGGTAAACGTTTAACTAGATATGTTAGTGATATTGCTGCAAAATTTGATTATACCGAAGATGAAATTATGGAAGTTTTAAATGATCCAAAATTCATTGATGAATGTATTAATAAATATTGGTTTATTACTAATGATGTTAAGAATTCCAAATTATATTATCCGTTAGAAGGATATTTATTTGCAGATACTTATAGTATTTATGAAACAGCTTCAATTAAAGATATTATCTTTATAATGTTAGATAATATGGGGACAAAGCTAGAACCATATAAAGATCAAATTGAAGCTTCCGGTTATAGTGTTCATGAAGTTTTAACATTAGCTTCGATTATCGAACTGGAAGGGGTAAAAGTCGAAGATCGTAAAATAATTTTACAAGTTTTTAAAAACCGTTTAGCAATTAATATGACATTAGGTTCTGATGTAACAACGTATTATGCTGCTCGAAAAGAAATGATTCAAGAATTAAGTCAAGCGGATTTAAATGATTGTAATCCTTATAATACGCGTGGTACTTGTGTTTCTGGACTTCCGGTAGGTCCAAT
>JAEEKO010000073.1 GCA_016282415.1 Caryophanales bacterium
GTTGAAATATTAAAACATTGGATGCCAGTTGAGTTATATGTGGGAGGTCCGGAACATGCTGTCGGTCATCTCATTTCTTCTCGTATTTGGAATAATTACTTATATGATAAAGGATTATCTCCAGTAAAAGAACCGTTTAAAAAATTAGTTCATCAAGGAATGATTTTAGGATCTAATGGTATTAAAATGGGTAAACGTTTCCCAGAATATGTTGTTAATCCATCTGATGTTGTTAGAGATTATGGTGCTGATACCTTAAGACTTTATGAAATGTTTATGGGGCCACTTGAAGCTTCTAAGCCTTGGTCAAATCAAGGTGTTGAAGGTGCTCGAAAATTCCTTGATCGTGTATGGCGTTTAATAATTGAAGATAATAAAATTAGTGAAGAAGTAAATAAAAACTTAGAAGTGCCATATAATAAAATGGTTAAGAAAGTTACTAATGATTTTGAAGCATTATCATTTAATACTGCTATTTCTGAAATGATGGTATTTATTAATGCTTGTTATAAAGAAGAAGTATTAACTAAATCATATATTGAAGGTTTTGTTAAATTATTAAATCCAATTTGTCCACATATTACTGAAGAAATGTGGGAAAAATTAGGACACAATAATACCATTGCTTATGAATCATGGCCAACATATGATGAAGCTAAAACCGTTGATGATGAAATCGAAATTGGGGTTCAAGTTAATGGTAAATTAAGAGCTACTATTAAAGTAAGCGTTGATGAAGCTGAAGAATCATTAAAGGAAAAAGCTCTTTCTGAAGAAAACGTTAAGAAGTTTACCGAAGGTAAAGAAATATTAAAAGTTATTGCTATTAAAGGTAAGATTGTTAATATAGTTGTAAAAGGTTAGTAGAAATACTAATCTTTTTTTGACAATTTTTTTATTAAGTCTTTTTTATAATAAATTCGGTGATTAAAGTGAAGGTAAAACTGTTTGATGAATCCGATGAAATTGATTTACAAAACGCAATAAATTCGTTTTTAAATAGTGGAACTTATGATATAATTGATATTAGGTATCAAGTTGCTATATCAATGACGCATGAAGAACAAATTTATTGTTTTTCAGCGATGGTGATATATCATGAAGGTTGAGTGGTTTAAAGTGAAAAAAAGTAGTTTTGTTGAAGGAACTATTATTGCAACATTAGCAATTGTTTTTACTAAATTATTAGGAATGTTATATGTTATACCATTTTATGCAACTGTTGGTAAAATGGGTGGTGCTTTATATGCTTATGCTTATAACATTTATATTATTTTCTTAGATATTTCAACAGCCGGTATTCCAACTGCAATGAGTAAGATTATTAATGAATATGATACTTTAAAATATAAAGACGCTAAATATCGAGCTTTTAAAATTGGTCGAAATATTATTCTTATTATTTCCTTAATTGCCTTTTTAGTATTAATGATATTTGCACCATTAATTGCTAAAATGTTAATTGGTGATATGAAGGGTGGAAATTCAATTAGTGATGTAGCATTTACGATTCGTGCTGTTGCATTTGCGTTATTAGTTATTCCGTTCCTTGCTGTATCAAAAGGTTATTTACAGGGTCATAAAGTTATTAATATATCTTCAGTAAGTCAAGTAATTGAACAAATTGTTAGAATTGCGGTAATCTTAGTTGGTAGTTATGTTGTTTATAAAGTATTAGGATTACCACTTAAATATGCTATTGGACTTGCTGTATCCGGTGCTTTCTTTGGTGGATTATTTGCGTACTTATATGTCTTTGTTAAGATGAAAGTTAATAAAAAACAATTAGATTTAACTGGTAATTTAACGAAAGATGATATTAGTAATAAGGAAATTGTTAAAAAGATTTTTAATTATGCCATTCCATTTATAATTATTAGTGCTTGCATGAGTATCTATAATTTTGTGAATATGGTCTTTATTAATCGTACTTTAGCTTATTTAAATTATGATGCGAAGACAGTTGAGTATATTACGACATCAATTACCACATGGGCACCAAAGATTAGTATGATTATTACTTCTTTAGCAATGGGTATGACAATTAGTTTAATTCCAAATATTGTTGAAGCCTTTACATTAAAAAAATGGGATTTAGTTAATGAAAGATTTAATAAAGCCTTACAAATTATTATTTTTGTTAGTTTACCAGCATGTGTTGGAATTATGTTGCTAGCTAGACCGGTATGGACTATTTTCTATGGAAGAGATGTTTTAGGATATCATATATTAACCGTTTGTATTATCGTACCATTAATTCAAAATGTATTTATGATTACCCAATCAACTTTACAAAGTTTAAACAAATTTAAAGCAGTTTATATTAGTACTATTTTAGGTTTAATACTAAATGCTTCTTTAGATATACCATTAATGATATTATTTGATAAGTTTGGATTAGCTTATGTTGGTGCTACAATTGCTACCATTGTTGGTTATAGTTTATCAATTGTAATTGCTCTTACTTTATTAAAGAAGGAACATCAACTACATTATGGTGCTACTTTCAAAATGACTTTAAAAACATTAATACCATTAGTTATTATGATTGCAACTGTAGTCGGATTAAAATTAGTTATTCCATATGTTGATGGTAAGTTATATATAATTGGATATATTGCGGTTATTAGTGTTACGGGAGCATTAGTATATTTATTTGTTAGTTATAAAATGGGTATTTTAGAAAGTGCTTTTGGTAAAGAATACTTAAATAGAATCATGAAAAAACTTACCTTTGGTAAGCTTCAAATTAAATAATATACATATTATTAGAATCATCATCGGTATTAGAATAAAGCGTTGATGATTCTAATTTATTTATGCGTTCATTTAAGCGAGTGATGCTACGTTCGATTTTAGCAAATCTTGCTTCATAGTCAGAATACATATTATCATTATTAGGAGCCATATTAGGAATTATGTTAGGGTTAGGATAGTTTCCTTGATAAAAGTTGTTTGCTTCATTAAAACCATAACTATATGGGTTTGCAAAACTAGTCATTTGATTATTAGATTGACTAAAGAAGCTATTACGATTTTTCATGACTCTACCTCCTAATATTAAAATATGATAAATCAATAAAGAGGTGAATTAAATGCGCTTAAGAAATTTAAAAAATAATAGTGAATTAATCAATAATTGCAACTTTTTAGTTAAAAGTCCTGATGAATATAAAGGCAAATGGAAAGAAAATTTTGTCAATAGTGAAAATCCAATTCATTTAGAAATTGGTATGGGTAAGGGTAAGTTCATTTATGAAATGGCTAAGAAATATCCAAATATTAATTTTATTGGACTAGAAAAATATGATAACGTTATGGCTCGAGCAATTAAAAAAATGCCTGAGATGTTACCTAATTTACTTTTAATTAATACGGATGCTTTAAATATAGCTAGTATTTTTGATCATGAAATTAGTACGGTTTATTTAAACTTTTCAGATCCATGGCCTAAGAAAAGACATGCTAATCGTCGCTTAACTAGTGAAACTTTTTTAGCAATTTATGATCATATTTTTAAAGACGAAAATATTATTATTCAAAAAACGGATAATATTCTATTATTTGGTTATTCTTTACAAAGTTTAAGCATGTATGGTTATAAGTTCAAAGAAGTAACCTTGGATTTAGCAAATACCGATATTCCTAATGTAACTACGGAATATGAAGAAAAGTTTATGAATGAAGGAACTAAAATAAATTATTTATATGCTATTAAATAGATTTATGGTATAATTTTTAGTAGAGGTTATAGTATGAAAATAAGAAAAATATTACTAATTGTGATTAGTATCTTATTGGTTAGTGGTTGTTCAACTGTTAATCGTATGAGTTACCAAGAAATAATTAATAAAACTAAGAGCAGTAATAGTTTATCAAATGTAACAAGACGTGGTTATAAATATTACATTCCAAAGGGAATTAAATTAATTAACAACAAAGATTTTAATGAGATCTTAATGGATCAAGATAATGTCTATTATTTATATGTTGATGTTGTAAGTTATTACAATAATGTAAAATTTGATTATAAAATTAATAAGAATGCTTACTATAGTCAAAAATTAGATAATGGTTATTTAGAGATTAACAAAACCGAAGATAACAAATATCTCATTGAAATTATGGATAATTATGCTAAAATAGAAGTAATAGTTAATGAAAAAAATATTAAGAAAGCATTAACGTATAGTAATATTTTAATATCATCTGTTGATTATAAATATGACGTTTTAGATAACATGATGAAAGATGATTCATTTAATACATCAGAAATCGAATTTAATATCTTTAAAACGGTAGCTAGTGATTCTGATTTTGCAACATATGAAGAACAATATGGTCAATATAATGAAAATGATGATGTTAAAGATAGTGATTTAATAGAATAGGATTGGTGTTATGAAACTATTAGATAAATTAAAAGATATCTTATTTGATGAAGAAGAGGAAGAAGTAGAAGAAAACGTTGTTCCTAAAAAAGTTATTAAACATGAGGTATCTGAAAAAGTTGAAAAGGTTGAAGAAAAAGTTGAAGAAGAAAAACCCGTTGATAATAATATCAATTTAGAAAATACTTTTAAATTTCCATTATTTGATGAACAAGAATTTGAAAGTACTAAACCTAAATCTATTCTTGAACCTAAGAAAAACTTTGGGTTAGATGAAATTGAAACTTATCGTAGCGAATTTCATCGTGAAGAGAAAAAGCCAATTAAGGAATTAAATGTTGAACCTGATTATGATGCGTTCTTAAGTGAAAAGCCAAAGGAAAAAGGTGTATTTAAACCATCACCAATTATTTCACCAGTATATGGTATTTTAAATAAGAATTATGATAAAGATTCAATTCAAGATATTGGGGAATTAAATACAACAACTTTACCATCTAGTAAACCTAAAACTTTAAATGTAGATGATGTTCGTAAGAAAGCGTTTGGACAATTAGATAGTGAAATTAAATCAATTGAAGAATTAAATCCTACTAAAGTTACAATTACAGAGATTATTACTAACCCAGATAATGATGATGATCGTATTCCAGATGTTTCGGATACGATGGAATTAAAACAAACTTTAACGGGGATTAGAGAAAACTTAGAAAACATTAGTGGTAAGATGGCAGATATTGAAACTAAGGTTGATAATCATTTTGAAACTGAAGATGAATTAGATAAGCCAAGAAATGCTGTTGAATTATTAAATCAAATCGAAGATGAATTAGATAAAACATTAGAATTAAGAAAACAAGATTTAGAAGAAATTAAAGATGATTATCTAGATGATTTTGAAGATGTTAAATATGATGATGTTGATGAAGTAGAAGATGCAATCGAAGAAAAAGTTGCTGATGAACCATCAAAAAATGATACTGATAATAGTGATGAATTATTTAATTTAATCGATGCAATGTATGATAATACTGAAGATACAACTGATGAAACAGAATAATTAATTAGAAAAGAGGATAAAAATGGAAACACTACAAAACATATTACCAATAATTATTGATTTTTTAATAATAATTATCTTAATAGTTGGCATAATATTAGGTATAAGAGCAATTATTACCATCGGTAAAGTTGATAAGATTGTTGATGATGTTAATGATAAAGTTGAATCATTAAATGGATTCTTTTCAGTACTTGATTTTATAACTGATCGTATGTCATCAATTAGTGATATTTTCTTCGACGGAATATCAAGTTTGTTTGGTGGTTTTGTTGCTTCTCGAATTCGTCATCAAAAGAGAAAGGATGATCAAGAAGATGAAGAAGAGTAGTGGTTGGGGCAAATTCTTTTTAGGAGCTGCCGTTGGTGCTGGGTTGGCCCTTTTATTCGCACCACAAAGTGGTAAAGAAACCAGAGCAATGTTATGGAATAAAATGGTATACCTAAAGAAAAAACTTGAAGAAATTGAACCTGAAGATGTTAAGAATAAAGCTATTGAAATAATGGATGATATTAAAACAACCTTAAGAGATTTAGATAAAGAAAAAGTAAAAGAAATAATTCAAGAAAAAAGCTTATATGCAATTGCTAAAGCTGATGAATTAATTACGCTTGCTAAAGAAAAAGGAACACCTGTGTTCCAAAAAGCAGCATATGATATTAAAGATAAAACTAGTGATGTATTAAAAGATGTTGCTAATAAATTAGATGAATCTAATGAAAAATCACCAGTTAAAAAAATTGCGACTAAGAAAACTACAACTAAGAAAGCAGTTAAGAAAAATGCAAGAACAGCCTAAGAATTTCACAATGATTGATGAAGGCTTTACTTGCTTAGTATGTGGTAAGGAAGTTAAACCATTAAATTATTCAGCACGTGATCATTGCCCATATTGTTTATGTTCGTTACATGTTGATGTTAATCCTGGTGATCGTGCTTCCAATTGTCATGGTATCTTAGAACCAATTGATATTGAAAAATATAAAGATACTTATAAAATAATTTATCGATGTAATAAATGTGGTTATCTTCATAAAAATAAAATTGCTAATGATGATAACTTTGATAAAATTTTAGAAATTATGAAAAGCAAAACATAATAAATGGTTTTGCTTTTTTATTGCTAAAATAATGTTATATGGCGGAGTTCATTGTAGTTAAATTAAATTTCCTGCTACTTATTCTGAAGCAACTTATGTTGGTACAAGATTAATTATTCATGAATCATTAATCTTTTTTTTGACATAATTTTTAATCTTTATTAGATAAGATATACATGGTGATCTTATGTATATCGAGTTAATCATTATATTAAACTATCTTTTTGATTTTATCTTATTATTTAGTGTAAATATGGTTTTAAAAAATAATATTTCATTAACTAGATTGAGTATTGGGGCCTTATCAGGAATCTTAACAATACCATTTATTTTTTTAAAAATACCTTATTATATAACCATTGTTATTCGATTGTTATATGGTTTAGTTATGGTTATTGTTACTTTTAAATATAAGAATATTATTTATACAATTAAGAACTTGTTGTATTTATATATGATTTCTACCATTATTGGTGGCTTTTTATACTATTTAAGCATCGAAATTAGTTATCAGGTATTCTTAATCGTTTTAGTACCTTTTTATCTTTATTTGGTTTATTTTATGATTAAAAAAGAAGAACGTATACGATCTTATTCTTATAATGTTAAAGTAGCAATAAATAATAATGAAATTGCTTTAAAAGGTTATTTAGATACTGGTAATGCGGTTAAAGATTATTTATTAAATAATAAAGTTATCATTGTTTCCAATGATGTTATTAGTAAATATTTAAATAATAATATTTTTTATTACTTAAATATTAAAACGGTCAGTGGTGAAGAGTTACTACGGTGTTATAAGGTTAATAAAGTAGAGATTAATAATAAAGTAATTAATAAATGTGTTGTGGGAGTTTCATCTCATTTTGACCATAATACCTTTGATGTATTAATACCATATTACTTAGAGGAGGATATATGTTAAGAAGATTAATTAATTATTTAAGAAGATTATTTAATAAATGCTTTTTTGTTGGTGCTACGGACAAATTACCACCACCACTAAGTCGCGATGAAGAATTACAATTATTAATTAAAAGTAAAAGTGGTGATGAAACTGCTACTAACAAACTGATTGAACATAATTTAAGATTAGTAGTTTACTTATCAAAAAAATATGAGAATACGGGTTATGACATTGAAGATTTAGTATCAATTGGATCAATTGGATTAATAAAAGGAATTAGTACTTATAAAATTGATAAGAATATTAAACTGGCGACTTATTGTTCAAGATGTATCAGTAATGAAATCTTAATGTTTTTAAGAAAAAATAAGAATAAACGGGTTGAAGTTAGTTTAGAAGATGCACTGAATTATGATAGTGACGGAAATGAATTACATTTAGAAGATGTTTTGGGTAGTGACGAAAACATCGTTGAAGATGAAATTCTGCATAATTATGAAATTAGTTTATTAAAAAATGAATTATTAAAAATTAAGGGTCGCGATGGTAAAATAATTCGGATGCGCTATGGAATAAACTGTCCAAAAGAATATACGCAGAAAGAAGTCGCGGAGATTTTAGGAATTAGTCAATCTTATATTTCAAGAATTGAAAAAAAGATAATCCGATACTTAAAAAACTTGTTAAACTAACAAGTTTTTATTATGATATAATAAAAATGTTAAGTATAGTTGACAAATTTCCAATTAAAGTTGGTAGCACGCAACTTTAACAATAAGTATAATTAGAGTCATGAAAGAGGTGATATTATGGACTTAGCTAATAAATTATTAGAACTAAGAAAAAAGAAAGGATTAAGCCAAGAAGAGGTAGCTGATACTTTAGGGGTATCAAGACAAACGGTAAGTAAATGGGAGACTGGTCAAAGCACTCCAGATTTTGATAAGATTCAACCATTATGTGAATTATATGAAATTAGTACTAACGAACTAATGAATGTTAATTATGATGCTCCTAAATTTGAAAAAGAAAATCAAAATATTAAAAGAAAAAGAGCAGTGCTTTTAGTAATAGCAATTTTCTTATATATTACTTGTGTTATTCCAGTGATATTTACTGATGCTGGTTTAGATGAAATTGTTGGTATTACGATTATGTTTGTAATGGTTGCTTTTGCAACATGCTTAATTGTTTATCGTAGTGCGATGTATGGTGATCATAGTAATAAACCTAAAATGATTCCTAAAAATGAAACTAAAACTAATACGGTTTTTAAAGGAGTTTCTTCAGTACTAGGGATCTTAACGGTTATTATTTATTTATTAATTAGTTTCCTTACTGGAGCTTGGTACATTACTTGGATTATCTTCTTAATATTTGGATTAGTAAAAGCAATTATTAAACTATTCTTTATTTTGAATGGAGAGGAAGTAAAAGATGAAGACGACGAAAATTAGTATTATTCTATTACTAGTATTATGTTTCATTTTAGTGATCGGACTTGGGGGAATCTTAACAGTTGGTATTTATAATCGTGATTTCTTAAAAAAACACTTTGTTATAAATCCAGATAAAAGAGTATTATATGATGATTATCAACCAAGTAATAAAATTGTAGTTGATACTGATACTTATGACGTAAATTTCTATTATCATGATGATGACCGTATTAAAATC
Source organism: Caryophanales bacterium (assembly GCA_016282415.1). Lineage (GTDB taxonomy): Bacteria > Bacillota_I > Bacilli_A > RF39 > UBA660 > RGIG8386. Next base: position 9,137 of record JAEEKO010000073.1, read on the forward strand.
ACTGTAAAAGGTGCAGAAGATGATAATGCGGATATTTATACTAAAGATGATACTTTAAATATTAATGTTAAATCAAAAGATCGTATTGGTATATTTGTATTTAACTTTATTAATAATAAGATTGATATTTATTTACCAAGAAATTATGATTTACCAATTAACATTGTAGCACGTACTGGTGATGTTAAATTTAAAGAAGAAAGTAATAGTGTCTTTAATATTAAATTAACTACTGGTGATATTTACTTAAGAAACGCTAAAGATAGTGATTTAAAAGTAACTACTGGTGATATTACAATTACCGAATCATTTAATACCGGATCACTTAAAACTACTACTGGTGAAATAAATGTTAACAAAGCTACTGGTAGAATTGATTTTAAAACTACGACTGGAGATATTACGGTTAAGAAAATTGATTTAACTGATAACTCTAATATTAAAGCAACTACTGGTGATGTTAAGATTGATAAAGTAAATGATATTTATATTACTGCGGATTCAAGTACTGGTGATGTTAAGATTAAACATACTAATCGTTTCAGTAATGTTGAATTAAATATTAAAACATCTACAGGTGATATAACTACTGGTCAGTTAGATGCATAAAAACAATACTTCTTTCTCAATATAAAAAAGAGAAAGGGGTATTTTTTTTGAACGCAAAAGTGAATATATGTGGAATTGATACTAATAATTTACCAACCCTTAGTCATGCTAAAACAATTGAATTGTTTCAAAAAATGCATAATGGTGATAAGAGGGCTCGTGAAGAATTGTTATATGCTAATTTAAAATTAGTATTGTCCATTCTAAAACGTTTTAATAAAGAAAGTTATAATATGGATGATTTATTTCAGCAGGGGGTTATTGGATTATTAAAAGCAATTGATAATTTTGATTTATCATATAATTTGAAGTTAAGTACTTATGCTGTGCCTTTAATTTTAGGAGAAATTAAACGTCATACCCGTGATGATTTCTTAGTACGAGTTAGTCGCGGTACCAAAGATTTAGCTTATAAAATTATTAAGTTTCAAGAAGATTATTTAAGTATTCATGGTACTTATCCGGATTATGAAATAATTAGTAATGAGTTTGATATTCCAGAATATCGAATTCGTGAAGTGTTAGATAGTTTACAAAAACCCGTGAGTATTAATGAACCAATCTTTGATGATGGTGGTGATACCATCTACTTAGAGGATCAAATAAAAGATAATAAAGATTATTTAAAAGATAAAGATGGCTTAATTAGTTTAAAAAAAGCTTTAAGTCATGTTAAAGCTCGTGAAAAGAAGATTTTGTTAGAACGTTATATTTATGGTAAAACACAAGTTGAAATTGCTAATAATTTAGGAATTAGTCAAGCTCAGGTTTCAAGGTTAGAAAAGGGGGCAATTAAAACTTTAAAAAGAGTCTTAAAATAATTTTTTTCAATATAATTATACTAGGTGGTTACATGCGTTTAATGGAATTACAAGAAAAAGATATTATTAGTGTTAAAACTGGTAAGAACCTGGGAAGAATAATTGATATTGAATTAAATGTTGAAGGGTTTATTACCAGTGTAATAATTGAAGAGAGGGGATTCTTTCGTTTCTTTTTTCATGGTAATAATGAAATAAATATTAAAGTTAAAGATATTGTTAAAATAGGGGATGATGTAATTTTAGTAAATGTGTGATAAAATAATAACTGGTGATATTAATGAACAAAAAATTTGTTATTGCGATTGCTGCAATAGTTATGATTCTAGATCAAGTATCAAAATATATAATAGGATTATTTATTAAATCAAAAAGTTTAGTATTAATTAAAAAAGTTTTATATTTAACATACGTTAAGAATTATGGAGTTGCTTTTAATATGTTAAATAATAAACGTTTTGTTATCATTTTATTTAGTGTTATTTTATTAGCATTAATTTATAATTACATGAAAAACTTTAAAAATAATAAACGTAATATCATTGCCTTTGGATTAGTTTATGGGGGAATTGTTGGTAATTTGGTTGATCGTTTATTTTTAGGTTATGTTCGTGACTTTATTGATTTTAGAATTATTAATTATCCGGTATTTAATATTGCGGATAGTGCGATTGTAATTGGTATTGTTTTATTAATAATTGCAATCTTTAAGAAAGAGGATTTGGAAAATGGAGTACAAAGTAGTAACAAGTGATAAAGTTAGATTAGATAAATATTTAACTAGTATAATTGATGAATCACGTAGTAGTATTATTAAACGTATTAAAGATGAAAAAGTTCTAGTTAATGGTAAAGTTGCTAAATCGTCTTTAGTTTTAAAAAACGATGATGTTATTGAATTACTTCCATATGAAGAACCAGGAATGGACGTAGTTCCAACCAAAATGGATTTAGATATTGTTTATGAAGATGACTACTTAATGGTTATTAATAAACCATCTGGATTAACGGTTCATCCTGGAGCGGGAAATTATCAAAATACTTTAGTAAATGGTTTAATGTATTATACTAATAATTTAAGTAATGCTTCTGGTACGGATCGTTTAGGAATTGTGCATCGTATTGATAAAGATACTAGTGGGTTAATGATAGTTTGTAAAGATAACAAAGTTCATGAACTATTAGCAGAAGGGTTTAAGAATAAAACTATTAAACGTGATTATTTAGCATTATTAGTTGGGGAGTTTCCACATGCTAGTGCAACTATCAATGCTCCAATTGGTAGAGATCCAAATAATCGTAAGATGTATACGGTTACTGATCAAAATAGTAAAGACGCAATTACCGAGATGGTTGTTGTTAAACGTTATATTGGTTATACTTTAGTACGTTGTAGTTTAAAGACTGGCCGTACGCATCAAATTAGAGTTCATATGAAATATATTGGCTATCCATTATATAATGATCCAGTATATACTAATAAAAATGCTTCAGATTTTGGTCAATTCTTACATTCATGTCATCTTGAATTTAATCATCCAGTAACTCATGAATTCTTAAGTTTTGATGCACCGTTACCTGAAGCGTTCCAATCATTTATTGATGGTTTAGAAGAAATTACCAAGCTTTAAAATAAAAGATGCTATTAAAAATAATAAAAATAATTAAAAATGTGGTTCCTAGTAATGAATCATGATAATAAAAATAATAAACATAACAAGTTAGTAAAGATAAAATACTACTGATAAAATAAAAGAATTGATTACGGTCAATTTTTTTAAATAGAATAAAGCTGTTGATAATAATGTATATGGTTGTCAGTATAATCATTATTTCACCTTTACTAATTATATGAAATTAATTATAATAATATTCGATGGAGGCGATAAAATGGATAATATAAATATTACTAAAAGAGACGATATTTTACTTCGTTTATCGCATTATTTTATTACTCATGAAAACTATACGCCAATCGTTGTTAATGGGGTTAATGATGAAGTATGGTTATCTAATGAAGATGCACCATATCGTATTATTCGTATATCAACTCATTATGTTCATAATAATGAACAATTTGATTTTGAATTATTTAAAATTAAAAATATTATGAAACAAATTAAAAGAAAAACAATGTCATTTAAAATGAATACATTAAATATTGAATTAAACTTAGGTGAAGATGTTGTTTTAAAAGATGAAAAAAATATAAGTACGATTGCTATTAATAGCATTAGTGCTATTAAAAAGAAAAAAGTTTTAACGGAAACGTTCCCAACTATTAAAGATAATTTAATGGAAGACTTAAAAGGGATGGATTTAATAATTAAGTCTACTGATGATATTAATCATAAAAGTGAAAAAGAAAATAAGGTTTATGATGATATCTTTAAACCAAAAAAAGAAATTGTTACTAATTTCTTAATCGCTGCTAATGTTATTGTATTTATTCTATTATATGTTTTTGGACATGGTTCAACTGATAGTGAAACTTTATTTAAGTTCGGTGCCAATTATAGTGAAGCAGTTAGGAGTGGCGAATACTACCGTTTAATTACTTCTGTATTCTTACATGCTGGTTTTATTCATCTATTAGTTAATATGTATTCTTTAAAAATAATTGGTGGTCAAATAGAAACTTATTTAGGAAAATGGCGTTATTTAGTAGTGTTTTTAATAAGTGGTATTAGTGGTTCATTATTATCATGTATTTTTTCTAATAGTTTATCAGTAGGAGCAAGTGGTGCGATTTTCGGATTACTTGGATCATTTATTTATTTTGGTTATCATCATCGTGTATTTTTCAATACCGTTTTAAAAAATCAAGTTATTCCAATAGTATTAGTTAACTTATTAATCGGATTTATTGTTCCGGGAATAGATAATGCTTGTCATATTGGTGGTTTAATAGGTGGATACCTTGCTACTAAAATGGTTGGTTTAAAAGGTAAAACTAAAGCTAGTGATCAAGTTCAAGGTATTATCTTATGTTTAATATACTTAGGTATGTTAGGATACTTTTTATTCTTTAGATAGGATGTTGATATTATGAAGTTAGCAAAGAAGTATTTTTTATATTTAGTAAGATGGCAATTAAGTACGCCAATCTTAGCAATTGTATTAAAAATACTAGCGCATATGCATACGTTATGGGCAACAATTATTGCTAACTTAATTGGTGGTTTAATTTTCTTCTGGATTGATAAAATTATTTTTAAAAAGAAATCTGATGTTCCGCTATGGGAAATTGAAGAAAATGTTAAGTGTGCCGATTGTAAAAAAGTAGGTAAGGGTTATCGTATTGTGTCATGGGGTAATTATGATCGCAGTGAAGATAAACATCCAGAATTTAGATGTAAAGAGTGTAGTATTAAAAAAATGAATACAATTAGTAAATAAAAAAGAATTATTGAAATTCAATAATTCTTTTTTAATGGTTTGGATAATCATGATGATATTGTTTTAATAAAGCTATAAAAAAAGCATAAAGATTATGCTTTTTATCTGCTAAATTTTTTTTGATATTCTAGTATTAACGTTTGGGCTTCTTCTTTTTTACCATTAATAAAAGCATTTTCAAATTCTAGAGAGATTTCCTTTGCTTCATCACTGATTGTCAAATCTAAGCCATTGTTTTTTAATTGTTCAATATTTTTTTGTTTAGGGTCTTCATAAATTGGAGCTTTTGCGGTGGTGTAGTCCCAATTTCTTCTGATGTGCTCTTTGCCTTCAATTAGATCGTAATCATTTTCAAAGTAACACTTGATACTGTCGCCTCTCTCATTTTTTATAAAATGTTTAGCAATAACTTCATCACTGTCTTTAGCAGCGTTACTGTTTAAAAATGGACGTAAGGCATTAACACCTTTCATCATTGATTCTAATAATAATCTGGTTTTATCTTCTTTATTAAATGAACTGGAATTAATAACTTTTCCTTTCATATCAGAATAGTAAATGTAGGTTTCTGGCTTTTCATCTTCACAATATCCGTAGTAGCCGATACCGGTACATTTAAATGCAACATCGATTGGAAATTCATATTCTAATATTTTTAAACTCCAAAAATGTAAAAGATGAGTAAAACGTGGTGGGTAATAAAAAGCATGATGTGGAAAAAAGTAAAAAAATTTACCATCTTCTAAAGCTTTTTTGCAGATGGTTGATGATGTATTACTTTTGTCCCATCTAGTTGAATCTTTTGAAATGTATCCGGCTAAGTTATAAATGCCCTCTGGACTGTTACCAATACCGGGGTGCGAAGTAAGCCCAATGTTTGGAACTGCTCGGTATAGTTTAATGGTTTTAACTTCTTCTTTTGCTTCCATACAATCACCTTTGTAATGAGGCTTATTATATATTATGGCAATAAAAAAAGCAATGTTAATTGCTTTTATAATTTACGATATAATCCGATAGCTTTACCTAAAATGGTAACGTTATCAAAATACATTGGTTCCATTGTATCGTTTTCTGGTTGTAAACGAATACAGGTTTTTTCTTGATAGAAAGTTTTTAAAGTAACTTCATTTTCATTAACCATTGCAACTACAATATCACCATTGTTGCAAGTATTCTTTTGTTCAATGATAACAACATCACCATCATAGATTCCTTTGTTAATCATTGATTCACCTTCGGCTTTTAAGGTAAATACTTTTTTATTACGTGGAATTAAACTGATTGGTAAACTAAAGAACTCATTTGGCGTTTCAATTGCTTCAATAGGACTACCACAAGTAATTGTTCCAAGTAGAGGTACCTTAACAATATCTTCACTGGCACTGGCATATTCATTATCTACTAATAATTCAATAGTTCTAAACTTAGAGCCAGTTTTTTTAATGGCACCAGCATTTATTAATTTTTGTAAATGAACATGAACAGTAGCACTACTAGATAATCCTAAGGCAGCACCAATTTCACGAGTAGAAGGTGGAAAGCCATGCTCCGCAACATATTTTTTAATATAATCTAAAACTTGTTTTTGTTTTCCTGTCAAAGGTTTATTCATTTTTGATTACCTCCAATTTTATATTAACAAAAAAGTGTCAAATTGTCAAACAAATGTTTTAATTTTTCTTGATACAAATAATTGTTCGTGTTATATTGATAATGAAAGAGGTGAGATAAAATGAATTTGAAAAAAAGAATTTACAATTTAGGAGGGATATTAATATTTTATCTCGTCCTCATAATTGGTGCTTATTTAATCGGATTACGTTTTAATCATTTAAATGTAGGTTCTAATTCAAATAACAATAATATTAATAATGTCAGATAATGACATTATTTTTATTTTGGCTATGAAATAATATACATGGTGATAAAAATGTATAAATATTATTTATTTAATATTGACCAGGATTTAAAAAAGATTTTTCAAAATAATAACTACTATTTATTTGATACTTTAAAACATGTTTACAATACCAATTTAAAAAACTTGAATTATAATTATTTAATTTTAAATGATTTAGTTACCGAAATACCTAAATTACAAATGAACACCTATCTATTTGATAGTTATAAAGATAATGATTATTATTTAAAATTTAAAGATCGTCATGTTATCAATAATGCTCTTGATCATGAAAGTACGGAACTGATTCTTAATAATTTGTTTATTAAAATAACCACGTCTGCTGAAACCCCTTCTTTTTTAAAAGAAATTAGCGCGACTGGTAATTGGTTTGTATGTGATTTTAATAATTGTAATTATTTTTGGTTAAAGAATTATTGTAATTTATAATATTATTTAGTAAAATATAAAAGGAAATGGGAGGTAATATTATGCCAAATTGGTTACATGATATATTATATATAATAATAGGTTTAATTCCTGGTATTATTCTTGGATTTTTAATTGCAAGAATTGTTATGAAAAAATATTTAAAGAAGAATCCTCCAATCAATGAAAAGATGATTGAAGTAATGATGTCAGGTATGGGACGTAAACCAAGTCAAAAACAAGTTAAACAAATTATGAATCAAATGACTCGTTATATGTAATTTGATAAAAGAATAAAAGGTGTTTAAATGAAGTTAGTTATTAATTTATTTGAAAAATTATTTGCAAATGAATATTTTGGTATTATTTTATTCTGTATTATTGCGGTTTTAGTTCTTTTGTTTATAATTACATTATTCTTTGGATTAACTGATACTAAAGAAAAAGATGAAATTAAAAAACAAAAACCAGAAGAGGATAAAGATTTATTCTTTAAGATTGATGATAACATAAAATTAGATGTTCCAAAGATGGAAGCTGAATTAAAACCAGGTAAAGGTGCTGAACTTGCTCGTAGTGCTGGTGCTAGTATGGTTAAGAATAAAAGAGGTTTCACTTTAGTTGAATTATTAGTGGTAATAATAGTACTTGCTATTTTTGCGTTGCTAGCTATACCAAGAGTTATTAAAGTTGTAAATCGTGCACGCGTTGGATCGTTTGTAGTCGAAGCCAATAGTGTTATTAAAACCGCTAAGAACGCTTACGGTGATAGTGTTTTGTCTGGTGATGAAGAGGGACCAGTATATTGTTATACCGTAGATGAATTGATTCGAAGAGGATTATTAAATGCCGAGATTGGTGAAATTAGTGGTGTTATCGTTTTAGATATGACAGATGTTAGTGATACGGAAGATGCTAAATTATTTGCATATATATCTAAAGATGGTTTTTATGCTAGAAAAGTTAATGGAAAATTACATACTACCATTAAGAATGATGATGTAGTTATATATGATGGTAATTCATTATTTAAAGATTGTACAGCAAGTTGTGACGCTACTGCTAATGGTACTTCAATTCGTTGCGGTGGTAGTGAAATAACAGTACGACCAAACGGATCAAGTTCACCGATTATTACTCCAGAAGAGCCGGATGAAATATGTGATCTTGAAACTACTGAATTTGAATTTGATTACACTGGATCAATTCAATCCTTTAAAGCTCCATGTAAAGGTGCATATCAATTGGAAGTTTGGGGCGCTCAAGGTGGAAAATGTCGTAGTACTAACGGTGGTAAGGGCGGTTATGCCGTAGGTAGTGTGGTTTTAAATAAAGACCAAATGGTTTATATTGGTGTTGGTGGACAAGCTGTTCAATTTAACGGTGGTGGCCGTGGAACGGCGGGAACATCTAACCCTAATGGTGGTCGTGGTCAAAATGGTGTTAATGGTGGTGGCGCTACTCACATGGCTTTAGTTAGTGGTGAGTTAGCAACTATTGGATATACCGAATTTGTTGATAATAATAAAGGATTGATTGTTGCCGGTGGCGGCGGCGGTTCTGGTGGACAAGTTGGATGGGAAGATGATGGTTCTTCTGCACAAAACATTAGACCTGGTGGTTACGGCGGCGGTCTTAATGGAGGAAGTTCTTCTGGTGGATCTTGTAATGGTGTTGGTGGAACCCAAAGTGGTTCAAGCACTAATTCATGTCGTGGTGGTGCTGGATTTGGTGTCGGCGGTACTCAAGGTGCCGGTGGCGGCGGCGGCTTCTATGGTGGTGGCGGCGGCTACTTCGGTGCTGGCGGTGGCGGTTCAAGCTGGATTGGTGGAGTTATTAATGGCTCTACTACAGCAAACCAACAAACCGGAAATGGTAAAGCCAAAATAACTTATATTGGAGCTGCGGAAAGTATTAATAATACTTGTTTAGCAGTAAATGAATCAGTTACTTTTGAATATACTGGAACTATGCAGGAATTCACCGCAGTATGTCCTGGGCGTTACAAACTTGAGGGTTGGGGTGCTCAAGGTGGTAAAAATGGTGGTAAAGGTGGTTATGCTGCTGGTATAGCAACGCTAGCTGCTGATGCAAAAATATATATTGGTGTTGGTGAAAGACCAACATACACTACTGGTGGTTATAACGGTGGTGGCGCTGGTGGTGGCGATGGTGCCGGTGGTGGCGGTGCTACTCATTTTGCTAGAACTAGATCAATCTTAAAAAATACAGCTATTGAAAATATTTATTTAATTGCTGCTGGTGGTGGCGGTGGAATGAATGCTTGGAACGGATACTCTTGTACTGGTGGCTATGGTGGCGGTGTTGCCGGTGGAAGAGGCCAAGCGAACGACGGAAATGCAAATACTGTTCAAAATAATGGTGGTGAAGGTGCTACTCAAGTTACTGGTGCTAAATATGGTTTAGGTGGTAATGGTGACTTGTTGTATCACTCAACTAGACACTCTGGCGGTGGTGGCGGTGGCTACTACGGCGGATACGGAGGTCAACCGGTTGATAATTATCGTGCAGTTGCTGCCGGAGGCGGTGGATCAAGCTGGATTGGTGGAGTTACTGATCCTGAAACAACAGCTGATTCTCGTACCGGACATGGCTTTGCAAAAATCACTTATTTAGGTACTTAATTGATAAAAACTACTAGGAATAGTAGTTTTTTAATTGCAAAAAATGAAATAATATTTTATACTTAAAGAGTAGGATAGTGATAATATGATAAAGAAAAGAAATGGTTTTACTTTAGTTGAATTACTTGCAACAATAGTTATTTTAGGAATATTGGTATTAATTGCAATACCAGCTTATAATGTTATTTCAAATAACGTTAAGAAAAGACAAAATGAAAATAAGATTAGTTATATTGAAACTCAGGCAGCTAAGTATGTTGCGGAAAGTGGTTTATATAGTGATATCGATGAAACATCAATTACTGTTCAAACGTTACTTCAAAATGGATACTTAGATGGTGATAATAAAATTGGTGATAAAGTCGAAGATGTTTATGGAAAAGATATCACTTGTTATCAAATTAAGATTAGTTTTGAAAAAGGAAAACCAGTCCCAGAATTTATTGATAAAAATGTATTAAATCAAGATGGAGTTTGTATCGTTAATGACTTATTCTCTGGAAATATATTAGAGCTTGATGCTTATAAGATTAATCAATTAAATGATAATAATAAAATTGAAATCAGAAACCATCGTACCGTATGGGTTGATAATGATGTCGTATTAAAACTAAAAATTAATGATGCTGAATTAAACTCAAAACGTGACCAAGCAATTATCAGTATTGATTGGAATGCTGTTAATAACAACAAAAGTTATTCACAATCAAATGACAATTGGTATACTACTGGTTGGTTAGATAATATTGCTAGTTATAATGGAAGTACTGAATATAAAAACGTATATACCGTTTCAACTAGTAAGATAATGGCTGATACGAAGTTTAAAATTTCATTAGTAGTTAATTATTTAGATGATCATGGTAAAAAAATTAATGAAACTTTAACAACTTATTTAATTGTAAGAATTGATAAAGAAAATCCAACGGTAACCGCAACTGCTGATACTAACTGGACAAAAGGAAATAAGAAAATCTTTATCACTGGTAACGATAAACAAGGTTCAGGAATTAATCATTTCTGTATCTTTACTAGTAACACTTCTAATCATACATGTAATCAAGGCGATGCAAGTTATGTTCCATTAATAAATGCTAATAGTAATAAAGGAGAAGTTACTAAAGCTAAAGGAACATATTATGTATGGGCAGTAGATAATGTTGGAAATTATTCAGTCGATGGGGCAAGAGTAGTTGTTGATAATATTGATACAACTAAACCAACATGTGTTTATGAAAACCAAAACACAACATGGAAAAAAGGAAGTCAAGTTATTACCGTAAAATGTAGTGATGATACTAATGGTTCAGGATGTATTACTAAACCATATAATGTAACTTTTGCGGATAATACATATAATAGTGCTAACTTACCATCATCATATATCATTACTGATTATGCTGGAAATAAAACAACATGTTCTGGACCAGTAAATGTATATATCGATAATAATGCTCCATCAATTAATACTTTAACTCATAAGGAAGGTGTTACTACTATCAAAGTAAGTGATACTGGAGAATTAAGTAAATATGAAATTATAAATAGTAGTAGTAGTGTTATTAAAACAGTTACTTTAAGTGGAAAATCTTCAGAAACAACTTATAACAGTGTTGCAGCTGGAACATATACGTTAAAGGTATATGATAAAGCAGGAAATACAACTAGTAAGAATTTTACAATTCCATCATTCAAAGTAACATTTGCATTAAAGACTTCAGGAAGCGGAAGCTTCTCATCAACAAGTCAAAATGTTAATTATGGAGCTAACGCAACTTCAACATTAACAATTAATGGTGGATATAGTTATGGTAGCGTTTCTGGAACGGGATGTACGGTTAGTGGAAGCACAGTTACTGCTTCTAATGTAACTGCTGCGGTAACATGTACGGTAACTTTAAATCCAATCAAATATACGGTTACATATCAAACAAATAATAACGCTTGTTCAAACGGAAGTAGTGGTAATCCAACTGAATACTATGTAACAACTGATACCTTTACTTTAAAGAATCCAACATGTACTGGATATACCTTTAACGGATGGACGGGAGCTAATGGAACGACCGCATCAACTTCAGTAAGTGTTGCTAAAGGATCAACTGGAAATAAAACATTTAAAGCTAATTGGACAATTAATAATTATTATTTAGACTTAAATGGTGTTCTTGATGGAACGACATCAGGAAATATTGCAGGATTCGGAACTGCCGACGTTTATATTAATGGTACATTAAAGGCGGATGATGTTACTGATTATTATGTTCAATGGCCATATGGAACAAGTTATGAAATTAAAGGTATCAAAACTGCTACTGGACATGTATATAGTGGAAATACATCATATAGTGGAAAGATTGGTGCTGGTAATGTTGGTATTGGCTTACCATTTAGTACTAAAAAAGTAACTGTAACGTTTAAGTCAAACGGTCCTGGAACCGCCGACAAAACCCAAACCTTTACATATGGTGCTTCTGGAAATCAATTTAATTCAGCATTCTCATGGACTGGTTATACTCAACAAGGATGGTCAGAAAGTAATACTGGTTCTGCGGTATATAGTACAGCTAGTGGTGTATCTGATGGATGGATTGATGGTAAATCTCCTTCAGTAACTTTATATGCAATATGGAAAAAGAATTGCGATAATCAAACTATTATTAATAATGCTAATGGAAATGATTATGAATTCCATGGATTATGGTCTTCTAATAAAGAAACTGATCTTGGAACAATGGATACAAGTAAGTATGGTAGTGTTACTATTAAATATAAATTAACTAAATTTGATAGTTATACGGGTACTGGTAATTCTTGTAATCCAGGCCGAAACTTATACTTAAAAGTAGGTAATCAACAAGTTTCATTAGCTGGTACAATTAAATTGATTGATGATGGCGATTGTCCTAATCAAACATATAATTATACATTAGGTGTTGCTGGTTATTGTAATGCTAATGGTAACAATTGTGATAGTGGATGTAATGTAACGCCACGTACAAGTAGTCCTAATTGTTATGCTGGTCATGGAAACGATTACAACTGGGGCCAAATAACTTATACATTTAATAATATAACTAGTAACGGTTCTCAAACGGTTAAATTAAGAGCTGAATCATCTTATTTCTTAGATGATATAGATGTTAAAGTTTATAATGTAACATTCAATTGTCGATAATCAAAAGTGTGTATTAAAAAATACACACTTTTTTAATACTTTTACTGACAAAAAGTGTCAAATTTTTGCTTTTTTTCTAGGAGTTATGTTATAATTTTAATGGTGAATAAAATGGCAAAATATGATGAATCATCAATTAAGATATTGGAAGGACTTGAGGCAGTAAGAAAAAGACCTGGTATGTATATCGGTTCTACCGATAAAAGAGGCCTTCATCATTTAATTTGGGAAATTGTCGATAATTCAATTGATGAAGTTATTAATGGTTATGGTAATTATATTAAAATTAGTTTAAATAAAGACGGTAGTGTTACAGTTGCCGACTCTGGCCGTGGGGTTCCAATCGGAATGCATGAATCGGGTAAACCAACTCCAGAAGTTATTTATACGGTATTACATGCCGGTGGTAAATTCGAAGAAGGAAACTATAAAGTTTCTGGTGGTTTGCATGGTGTTGGTGGATCAGTAGTTAATGCTTTAAGTAAAAAAATGGATGTAACGATTTATCGTGAAGGCGTTATCAGTAATATTCGCTTCTGTGATGGTGGTAAAGTTGAAAGCCCTCTTAAAACGATTGGCAAAAGTAATAAGACTGGAACAACAGTAACATTCTTACCAGATCCAGAAATATTTAAAGTAACTAACTTTTCATACACAACTATTTGTGAAAGAATGCAAGAAAGTGCTTTTTTACTTTCTGGTTTAACTATTGATGTAATTGATGAAATTGATGGACGTTCTTCATCATTCCATTATGATAATGGTTTAGTTAACTTTGTTGAATATATTAATGAAGGTAAAAAAGCCTTGCATCAAGTATTATCATTTAGTGGTTTAAAACAAGGTATTGAAGTTGATATTGCAATGCAATACCAAGAAGGTTATAACGAAAATATTGTATCATTTGTTAACAACGTTAAAACTAGTGATGGTGGTAGCCATGAAGTTGGCTTTAAAACTGGTTTAACAAAAGCTTTCAATGATTATGCTAAAAATAATAATTTATTAAAAGCTAAAGATGGTACTTTCGATGGTAGTGATGTTCGTGAAGGTTTAACCGCAATTATTAATTTACGTATTCCGGAAAATTTACTTCAATTTGAAGGACAAACTAAAGGTAAATTAGGAACTCCGGAAGCAAGAAGTATTACTGAAAGTATTGTTTATGAAAATATTAAATTCTTTTTAGAAGAAAATAAAGAAATTGCTTTATCGGTAGTTGGTAAAGCTTCTAAATCAAAACTTGCACGTGAAGCAGCAAGAAAGGCAAGAGAAGCAGCAAGACAAGGAAAAGGTAAAGATAAAAAAGAGCATATTTTATCTGGTAAACTTGCTAAAGCTACTGGAAAAGATACAAATAAAATGGAATTATTCTTAGTTGAGGGTGATTCTGCCGGTGGTTCAGCTAAGACTGGACGTAACCGCGAAACCCAAGCCATTTTACCATTACGTGGTAAAGTATTAAATTGTGAAAAAGCCTCTGCTAATGATATTAATGCTAATGAAGAATTAAATACTTTAACTTATGCGATTGGCGCTGGTATTGGAGCAGAATTTAATCCTGAAGATAGTAATTATGGTAAAGTAATCATTATGACCGATGCCGATGATGATGGTGCTCATATTCAAATCTTGTTATTAACATTCTTCTATCGCTTTATGCGACCATTAATTGAAGCCGGAATGCTTTATATTGCTAATCCCCCTTTATATGCTTTAGATTTTGGTAAATATAAAGAATATGTTGCTACAGATGAAGATTTAGAAAAACGTAAAAAAGAAATTAAAGGAACATATAAAGTACAACGTTTCAAAGGTTTAGGTGAAATGGATGCTGAAGAATTATATGAAACAACTATGAATCCTGAAACCCGTAGTTTAATTAAAGTAAGTATCACTGATGCTGCTTTAGCTGAAAAACGTGTATCGGTTTTAATGGGTGATAAAGTTGAACCACGTAAAGAGTGGATTGAAGAAAACGTTGACTTTAATACAGTAGATAATTTTAGGAGGTAATTATAATGGCAAAAAAAGAAACTAAGACAATTATTGAAAAAATATATGATTACACTCTTGAAGATATCATGGGCGATCGTTTTGGTAGATACTCAAAAAGTATTATTCAAGATCGTGCCTTACCTGATGTTCGTGATGGTTTAAAACCAGTTCAAAGAAGAATTTTATATACTATGTGGGAAAATAAAAATACCTTTGATAAACCTTACCGTAAATGTGCTAAAGCGGTAGGAGATGTTATGGGTAAATATCATCCACATGGTGATTCATCAATTTATGGGGCTATGATTTATATGTCTCAAAATTGGAAAATGCGTGAATTATTTATTGATATTCATGGTAATAATGGATCAATTGATGGTGATGGACCAGCAGCTTATCGTTATACTGAAACAAGATTAACAAAGTTAGCTAATGTTATGTTAAAAGATATCGATCATGATGCTGTTGAAATGACTTTGAACTATTCGGATGAAGATTTAGAACCAACTGTATTACCAGCTAATTTTCCCAACCTTTTAGTTAATGGTTCAACCGGAATTAGTGCTGGTTATGCAACCAATATTCCACCACATAATTTAGAGGAAGTTATTGATGCAACAATTCATCGTATTGATAATCCTAATTGTCGTTTAGATACCATTTTAAATATTATTAAAGGACCAGATTTTCCTACTGGTGGTGTTGTTTTAGGACGCGCTGGTTTGATTCAAGCATATGAAACTGGTCGTGGCAAAATTACCGTTCGTGCTAAAACGGAAATTGTTAAAGAAAAAGGAAAAAATCAAATTATTATTCATGAAATTCCTTATGATGTCTTAAAAGAAGGATTACGTAAGAAAATTGAAGATATTAAGATTGATAAAAAAGTTGAAGGTATCCAAGATGTTCGTGATGAATCTGATAAAGCGCATTTAGCAAAGATTGTAATTGATTTAAAGAAAGAAGCAAATAGTGAGTTAATATTAAACTATTTATTAAAAAATACCGATTTACAAGTTAATTATAACTTTAACGTTGTTGCAATTTGTGATCGTCGCCCTAAACAATTAGGATTACTTGCAATTTTAGATGCATTTATTGAACATCAAAAGAATGTTACATTACGTAAAACTAAATATCATTTAGATCATGCGTTAGAACGTTTAGAGATTGTTAATGGTTTATTAAAAGCAGTTGATATCTTAGATGAAATTATTAAAACTATTCGTAAGAGTTTAAATCGTAGTGATTCAATTAAAAACTTAATTGATAAATTTGAATTTACGGAACGTCAAGCAACTGCTATTGTTGATATGAAATTGTATCGCTTAAGTAATACGGATGTTGAACAATTAAAAGCTGAATTTGATAATTTAAATCGTACAATTGAATTATTAAAGACTATTTTAAATGATGAAAATATCTTAAAGAAACAAATGAAAGCGGAATTAAGTGAAGTTAAAAAAGAATATAAATCACCAAGAAGAACAGAAATTAGTGATTTAAATGAAGATATTAAGCTTGATATGACTGAAATGATACCAAAAGAAAATGTTATGGTTTTTGTATCTAATGAAGGTTATGTAAAACGTGTTTCAATAAAATCTTGTCAAGCTAATGAAGGTGAAGAAACTACACTTAAACCTGGTGATTTTATTATTGGTAAATATAACTGTAACACGCTTGATAAGTTATTATTATTTACTAATATGGGTAATTATTTATTTGTTCCAGTTCATGAAATATTTGAAGCTAAATATAAAGATTTAGGAAAACACATAAGTAATTTAATTTCATTGAGTCCAGATGAAAAAATTATTGGATCAATGATGTATCGTGATTCTAAAGAAAACTTAATTTTTGTTACGAAGTTAGGTATGATTAAACGTGTTACTTTAAATGAATTTATGGTAAGTCGTTATTCTAAACCAATAACTTGTATGAAGTTAAAAGCTGATGATGAATTATTAAGTGTAACGGAAGATTTAGGTAATGTTTTATTAGTTAGTCATAATGGTTATTACTTACACTATAGCAGTAATGAAGTACCTATTGTTGGTAAAGTAGCTAGTGGGGTTAAAGGTATTAGTTTAAAAGATGATTATGTTGTAGCTGGTTTAACTTATAATGATAGTGATGAATACTTAAATATTGTTACGGATAAGAAAACAGCAAAACGTATTAAACTTAGTGATTTAGATTTAATGAATCGTGCTAAACGTGGTGGTACATTAATCAAAAAAGTTAAATCTAATCCATATAATGTTTTAAATGCCTTTGTTACTAAAACTCATGATATTTTATGTATTAAGTGTGTTAGTGAAATTGATGAAATTAAGAATAGTGATATTCCAATTATGGATTTAACTTCAACGGGATCAACTATTTCTAAATATGATGTTGATTTAGCATTTATTAAAGCTAATGAGTATGTTTTTAAAAGCGATGATAAAAACGTTGTTGTTGAAGAAGAAGTAAAAGAAGAAGATGCCGTTGTTAATTTAACAATCGATGATTTCATTGATGATTTTAAATTATAGGTAATTATTAAATCACTTACTAATATAATATAGTAGGTGATTTTTTATGGATAAAAAAGCAGAATTTAAGAAATTTGCTAGTGCCCATCCGGAATTAAATAAAGCTGTTAACAAAAAACAAGTTACATGGCAAGAGTTATATCAGACATATGATATTTATGGTGCCGATTCTAATGTATGGGATGAATATTTAAAAAATGATGGTGTTGATATTAATCGGATTAAAGATTCTTTAAAAAATATTGATTATGATAAATTACAAGAATCAATTACTAATGCTAAAAAAGCTTTAGGGGTAATTGGAACATTGATTGGTATGAAAACTACTGATGTTGCTAATAATATTAATAATCCAGTAAACGCGAGTAAAGCCAGTAACATAAATAGTGTGTTTGAGGATTAATATGGCACCATC
Source organism: Caryophanales bacterium (assembly GCA_016282415.1). Taxonomy (GTDB): domain Bacteria; phylum Bacillota_I; class Bacilli_A; order RF39; family UBA660; genus RGIG8386. Next base: position 27,074 of record JAEEKO010000073.1, read on the forward strand.
AGTATTAATGGAATTAAAGCAAAATCCAAAATATTATAATTATTTATTATTAAATAGTAATTATTTAAAAGTTCTTAATCGTTATGGCTTTAAATTGTATAAAAAAATAATTGATGAACAATATCATCTTACTGGTATGGATCGCGTTAACAAATTGGTAGATAAAGTAACGTTTATTAACAATGTTATAGAAAGTGTAAAGTAGTTAATATTTATTGTATTTTATCAAAAATTTGTTATAATAAAAGTATGATAGGAAGGGAATAAAGTAGGATGAGAAAGAGATTAAGCAAAAAAGGTTTTACATTAGTTGAATTATTAGCAGTTATCGTAGTTCTTGCAATCTTAGTATTACTTGCAATGCCACGTGTTACATCAATGATGGAAAAGAGTAGAGTAAATTCATTTGCAGTTGAAGCAAACGAAATTGAAAAACTTGCAGAAACAGCATATAATGACAAAATATTAAATGGTGTTACTGGTCTTGGAACTACGCCATGCTTTACTGTTGATCAATTAATTTCTGATGGATATCTTGATAAAGATAAAGGTGAAGTTCAAGGTGTTATCGTATTAGAAATTCCAGATGCAAGTGCTACTGATCAAAGTGTTAAAGCTCATATGTATTTATCAAAAGATAAATATTTCATCAAAAATTTAACATCAAAAGCAAAAACTAATAACGTTAGTAAAGGTGCTAATAAAAAATACAGTGCTTGTTCTAGTACTACAGCTGCAATTACTTGTACATCAGATGCTGGTGTTACTACTGTAAAATGTATTAACGGTACTACAGAGACAGCTATTCAAGGTTTATAATACATAGCATTATAAATTAGTTAATATAATGGAAATATTATATTAACTTTTTTTATGCCAATATAATGTTATATAAATGTAAAGTAAATAATATTTGTTGTATTTTATTAAAAATTTGTTATAATAAAAGTATGATAGGAGAGGAATAAAATATGATGGGAAAGAGATTCAATAAAAAAGGTTTTACATTAGTTGAATTATTAGCAGTTATCGTAGTTCTTGCAATCTTAGTATTACTTGCAATGCCACGTGTTACATCAATGATGGAAAAGAGTAGAGTAAATTCATTTGCGGTTGAAGCCAATGAAATTTTAAAAGTTGCTCAAACTGCTTATAATGATCATTTATTAAATGGTACAGATGATGGTACTATGCCTTGTTATACAGTTGATAAATTAATTGCTGATGGTTATCTAGATAAAGATAAAGGTGAAATTGTTGGTGCAATTGTATTAGAAATTCCTTCTGCAACTGCAACTAATCAAAATGTTATAACTCACATGTATTTATCAAAAGGTGACTATTACATGAAAAATGTAATAACTAAAGCTAAAAGTTCTAATGTTGTAAAACTTTCAAATTTATATAGTGCTTGTACTGGTTCTGGTACTGTTACTTGTACAGCTTCTGGAACAAATGCTGCTACAGTTAAATGTGGATCAACAACAATTAGTTCTTTACCAACTACATAGGATTAAGAATATTAAAAAGAAGTTATTGTTAACTTCTTTTTTTGTGACATTGATTTAAGAATAAAAAAATGCTATTATAAATAATAGAGAATGATAGGTGATAACATGAATAAAAAGGGTTTTACATTAGTTGAATTATTAGCAGTTATTGTGGTTTTAGCGATTCTTGCGCTTTTAGCTATTCCGCGTGTTATTTCGATTATGGAAAAATCTCGTGTTAGTGCTTTTACGGTTGAAGCTAATGAAATTATTAAATCTGCTCAAAATGCTTATGGTAGTAAAGTTTTGTCAGAGGAAGAAATGAATCATCCGGTGTGCTTTACGATCGACCAATTAATTAAAGGTGGTTATTTAGATAAAGATAAAGATGATGTTAAGGGTGTTATTGTTATTGATTTAATTCATGGTAGCGATATTGCTGATACTAATGAAGTTATTTATACTTATTTATCTAAAACGGATTTTTATATTAGAAAAAATGACGGTATTAAAAACAAGGTTGTAAATTCAGATGTCGTTAAAAGTAAAGGTGCGGCTATTTATAGTGACTGTACAACTACATGTACCGCAACTGATGGGGGAGTATCAGTTAAGTGTGGTGATACGGAAATTACTGGTATCGTTTCTAGTCCGGTAGAAGAAGCTTGTGATTACGAACGTAATCATGAATGGATTTTTAGTTATAAAGGTAGTATTGATGAATTTGAAGTACCTTGTGGGGGTTATTATAAATTAGAAGTATGGGGAGCTCAGGGTGGTTCTTATAGTGATACTTACCATGGCGGTTATGGTGGTTATGCTGTTGGTAGTATCCATTTAACTAATACTGATAAACTTTATGTTGGTGTTGGTGGCAGAGGAACCCATGTTGGAAACTTTGTTACTGGTGATGGTGGTTATAATGGTGGTGGTGCTGTTACTGGTTCATGGTCGGATCAAAATGAACGTCGTTCAACTGGTGGTGGTGCAACACATATTGCTTTAAATAATAATTTAGGAGAATTAAAGCATTATTCTGATCATCAAAGTGATGTTTTAATTGTTGCTGGTGGTGGCGGTGGTGGTCATGCTAATCAAGTAATGATCACTAGTAGTTATTATACTGGCGGATTTGGTGTTGGTGGTTCGGGTGGTGGAACTACTGGCGGTATGGCTTTAGGTCAACAATATGATGATCCAGTAACGGCACGTGGTGGTTGGCAAGAACAAACACCAAGTGAAACTCGTGGTAGTTTTGGTCAGGGCGGTCAAGCTCAAATAGGAGAAACTAATTATGGTATTTATGATGGTGCCGGTGCAGGTTGGTATGGTGGTGAGCGTAGTTGGCGTGCTTCCGGCGGTGGATCAGGGCATTTATCAACTAGTTTAATCAATGGTCATATGTCATGCTTTAATTGTATGGAAACTGAAGATAGTGTAACTACTAATGTTAATAGTGCAAATGCTACTGCAACTTCTGGGGTTCCTAAAAAAGATGATGGATATGCAAAAATCACTTATTTAGGTGGCCATTTGTAAAAATTCAAGTTAACTTGAATTTTTTTTTGGTTTTCTTTATAATTGAATTGGTGATAGCGATGATTATAGGAAGTCATGTTAGTTTTAAAGGTGATCAATTATTAGGTAGCGTTAAAGAAGCTATTAGTTATGGTGCTAATACTTTTATGTTTTATACGGGAGCACCACAAAATACGATGCGTTCACCAATAAATGATACATATACTAACGAAGCTAAAACATTAATGGCAGCAAATAACATTGATATTAATAACGTTGTTTGTCATGCTCCATATATTATTAATTTAGCCGATTATGAAAATGATGATAAATATAATTTTGGAATAAATTTTTTAATTCAAGAATTAAAACGAATTGAAGCATTGGGTGTTAAATATTTAGTAGTTCATCCTGGTTCTAGTTTAAAACTAGATCGTATGGAAGCACTAAAAGCAATTGGTAATGCTTTTAAAATTGCTCTTACTCGTACTGATCATGCCGAGATTTTAGTGGAAACGATGGCTGGTAAAGGTAGTGAATGTGGTACGAATTTAAACGAAATCAAACTAATCCTAGATACTTGTGATAATCCACGTTTAAAAGTATGTTTAGATACCTGTCATTTAAATGATTCAGGTGTTGATATTAACGAATTTGAACAATATTTAACGGATTTTGATAACTTAATTGGAATTGATAAAATTGGTTGTGTTCATATTAACGATAGTAAAAATGAATTAGGTTCTCATAAAGACCGCCATGAAAATATTGGCTTTGGAACTATTGGTTTTGATGCATTAATTAAAGTTATTAATAATCCTCAATTAAAAGATGTTCCTAAGATTTTAGAAACACCTTATATTAAGATTAATGATAATTTAAGTTTAGCACCATACAAAGAAGAAATTGCAATGATTAAAAGTGGAACCTTTAATCCCGAATTAATTAATTTAATTAAAGATAATGCTGGTATTTAATTAAGACCTCGTGATAGAGGTTTTTTAATTTGGTAAAATTATCACTAGTAAAATAAGTTTGATAATTATCAATATTAAAATCCTCTAAATGATTTAAGATATCTAAATCATTATGCATAAAACTTAAAATATTATTAAACTCTTCATCATTTAAATAGATACCCTTACTAATAAAGTAATTTTTGATGGTATCATTATCAACATTATGGAGATAATTAACAATCATGTTTTTCATTTAATCACCTAATTAATAGTATGAAATAGTTATTTCTTTTAATACTAATAATGGTGATTAAATGAAAAAAGTAATAACTGGAATAACTTGTTTTTTATTTATTCTTATTACTATTTTTTATATATCAATTTTAAAACAACATGATTTATATTATGAAGAGTATTTAAAGAAAACCAATAATATTATTTCGTTTGGTAATCCGCCCCGTGGTGATATTTATGATGTCAATCATAAGTTATTGGTACGAAGCGTTAAAGTAAGGAATATTGCTTATGCTTATATTAAAAAAACTAATCAAATCGAGATTGCGGAAACTTTAGCACAATATAGTAATTTTAATAATATTGATGATGCCGTTATGAATGACTATAGTAATAATAAATATGGTAAGTTGGTTAAATTAAGTGCATTAGAAATGCAAGCTGCTTATATTTATTATTTAATGAATAATGGTAAACGTTTTGAATATAAGCTTATTTTTACGGATGTAACTTCAGAGACGCTTGACCAAATCTTAAGTCTTAACCTACCGGGTGTAGTATCATATGATACTTATCGTCGCTACTATTATTATGATACTTATTTTAATGATATTATTGGTACGGTAGGAAAGATAAAAAAAGAAGATATTGATGATTATTTAACAAATGGATATGCTTTAAGTGATGAAGTTGGTATCTCTTATTTAGAAGAAGCTTATGAACCATATTTAAAGGGTTCTAAAGCTATTTATCGTATTAATGAGGATAATTCATTAACTAAGCTTAAAGATGAAGCTAAAGGGGCGGATTTAATCTTAAATATTGATATTGATTTACAAAGAGATATTGAAGCAGATTTAAAACACAAGATTCTAGAATTAAAGCAGTTAAAAAATACGGAATATTATCATACTAGCTATGTCATTGTAAGTAATCCAAATACGGGTGGAATTATAGCAATGGCGGGAGTTAATTTAATTAATAATGATTATAAAACTCCTTTATATAGTAATAAGACGATTGATATTTTAACTAAAAGTTATGTTATGGGTTCAGTGATTAAAGGAGCTAGTCAAAGTGTTGCTTATCAATATGATGTTATTAATCGTGGTAAGTATATTAAAGATAGTTGTGTTAAATTATATAGTTTAAACCCAAAATGTAGTTTTAAAGATTTAGGAAATATTAATGATATTACAGCATTAAAATATTCATCAAATTATTATCAATTTATTAATGCGATTAAAGTTAGTGGTAATACTTATAAAAATAATATGAAATTAAGGGTGAGTAAGGAAGACTTTGATAAATATCGTAATTTATTTAAAGAGTATGGTTTAGGAACGACTACTGGTATTGATGTCATGGAGTATGTTCCTAAAAGTGGTAATATCATTGCTCCCGATTTATTACTTAATTTAAGTATTGGTCAATATGATTCATATACTCCAATTAGTTTAACGCAATATATTAATACGATTGCAAATGGGGGTAATCGTTATAAATTAAATATTGTTAAAGAAGTTATTATGGATGATCAGGTTATTCTAAATAATAATGGTATTTTATTAAATAAGGTAAGTATTAATTTAGATGATTTAAAACGGATTCAAGAAGGTTTTAGGGAAGTGTTGGATCATGGAACTGGTTGGGGTTATATTAATTTAGCTTATAAACCCGCAGGTAAAACCGGAACCAGTGAAACATTTATGGATAGCGATGGTGATTTAAAAGATGACTTAAAAACGATTACCGAAACCTCAGCAATGTATTTTCCTTATGATAACCCGAAGTATTCAATTGTCATAATTAGTCCTAATTCAAGTCATTATTTAGGAAAAACGGACTATATCGCACCAATTAATAGTAAAATTAGTAAGAAACTAACAAAAAATATGTTTGAAAATTACTAAATATTTGGTATAATACTAATGAACTTTTTTGAAGGAGGCGTAATTATGGCTAAAAATGAAAACAGAGTATATGTAGATATTAAATGTAGTGAATGTGGAGTTCTAACAAGAAGACCTATTTCTAAGAATAAAAAGAATACTACTGAAAAGATAGAAATTAATAAATATTGCCCAAGATGTAATAAACATACTGTCTTTAAAGAAAAAAAATAATATTAGGAGTAATTTATGTATATTAATGTTAATGATATTAAAAACGGCATGACTATTAAATATGAAGGTAATATTTATATTGTTTTAGAGTTTGGTCATGTTAAACCAGGTAAGGGTGCTGCATTTGTTAATGCTAAGTTAAAAAATTTAAGAACTGGTTCAATTACTGAAGAACGTTTTAATTCAGGTATTAAGTTAGAAAAAGCTCATGTTGAACGTAAACCAATGTTATTTTTATATGCCAGTGGTGATAATTATGTCTTCATGGATAATAACACTTATGAACAAGCTGAAATTCCTACAAGTCAATTAGGAGAGAATGTTAAATTCTTAAAAGAAAACTTAGAAATTTCAATTCAATATTATGAAGGTGAAATCATTGGTATTGATTTACCAGAAAAAGTTGAATATAAGATTATTGAATGTGAACCTGCTGTTAAAGGTAATACAACTAATAATGCATTAAAAGATGCTAAGATTGAAACTGGATTAGTTGTTAAAGTTCCACTATTTGTTGAAAATGGTGAAAGTATTATCGTTTCAACTAAGGATGGACAATATTCAAGTAGAGCATAACAATGTTATGCTTTTTTTATGCCTGAAAAGTGTCAAATGAATGGTTAATGTGATAATTATTGCTTATTACCGTGATATAATGAATTTATAAAATATGGTGATAGTATGAATAAAGAAGAACCACATTATTTAAAATTTAATAGTGAAAACGAGAAAAAGAAATATGAATTAATGAAGATGCATAATCAAATGAATGCTGCTCAAAAAGCTACTTCAAGTCAAAAGACGAATAGTGCCCAAGTATTAAATCTCGTTTCCAATAAAACTGGTCAAAGTAATGTTACTAATGATTCATCAGGATTTACTAATGCCTTATTGGTAACATTAATTACCGGATTTGTTGGTGGGATTATTGCCACAGTGTTATTTATTTTCTTAAACAGGTAAGGTGATTTAAATGACAATGGAAGAAGCTAATAATGAAATATTAAAAATCAGCGAAAACCCAGGATTAAGTAGTGATGCTAAAAAGAGTCGTATTCGTGTATATCAAACTTATATTATGAGTTTGAATAGTGAAGAAGAAATCTTTAGGGCAATGAAAGAATATACTGCTTCAGTAGGAATTTTTATAAGATTAACAAACGGATTGTATCAATGTCTTCCGAAGGTTGCTGATAATGAATTATTCTTAAGGGGTTATATTTTAGAATCGAGTGTTTGTAAAGAATTAGCAGCAAAAAATATTAATTATACTCATACCGATTTAAAATTAACTTATATTCCTGAATATGAAGCAAGATATAATGCGAATTTATCTGATGTGTCAGCGGCAATTTTGTTATATGATCATATTTTAAAAATTCAGAATATTAAAAACAATCAAATAACTACGGTATCTCATAATTTAGCTGAGTTATTAAGTTCGGAGATTATTTATAAAGAATTAAGACAAAAATATGTTGATCGTAGTGGTCACGTAGCGGTGAAAACAATTACTAAATCAAAGGAACAATTAGAACAAGATTACCAAAAAGCGATTATTATGATTAATGAACTATATAATCATAATATGGTGTTAGATAACGCTACTAAACAAATTGCATTAGATTTAATCCGTGATTTATTTGATAGTTACCAAGAAGATAAGTTTAAATTTCCAAGTGTTTTAATCGATCAAATTGATACTCCAGATAATCTAATTGCATAATTTTTTGACAAAAATCATTAATTTTGTTATATTTAATTTGTTAGTGATGAACAGCCTTACAACCTGGGAGCTAAATCGTTAATTCGCGTTATGAATGAAAGTGCATGATAACTCATGAATTAAGGTGGTACCACGGAAATGTTTCGTCCTTAAGTTCAATGAGTTTTTTATTTTTTAAGTATGGTGATGATAGTGATTAAACGACTTATATTTGATCTAGATAACACGCTTATAAAGTGGAAACCAGAGTATTTAAATGCCTTAAATCGGGCTTTAACTGAAAACAATTATCATATTGATCCTAATATTATTAATGAGTTGTTTCATTCTTATGAAGAAAACTATAATTATTATGATCAAGAAGTACTATTAAATTATATTAATAGTAAGTTAGATGATGAAATAACGCCGAAAGTATTAGATGATTTTTTAGAATATATTGGTTATATGAGTGATTCTGATCAAGAAGTAATTGATACTTTAGAATACTTAAAAGATAAATATGAAATGGTGGTATTAACTAGATGGTTTGGTAAACCTCAAAGTAAACGATTAGAAACCGCCGGAATCTTAAATTACTTCCAAGAAGTAGTTGGTGGTGATGAGATTATGAAGCCGCATCCTGATGCTTTTAAACTAGCAATGGGCGGTAGAAAACCAAGTGAATGTGTTGTAATTGGTGATACTTATGATGTTGATTTAATTCCAGCACAAAATTTAGGAATTAAACCCATCTTTGCTAACTTTAAAGATTTAAATAATCCCAATAATTATCAAACCATAAAATCATTTAAAGAATTAAAAGATATTTTATAGAAAGAAGGAATAAAGATGAAATGTTTTGAAGATTTAGAGTGGAGAGGACTTATTAAAGATATTTCGAGTCCAGAACTTGCTGATAAATTAAATAATGAACAATTAACTTTTTATATTGGAACTGATCCAACTGCTGATTCAATGCATATTGGACATTTTTCATCATTCTTAATTGCAACTCGTCTTGCGAAGTATGGCCATAAACCAATTTTATTAATTGGAGGTGCTACTGGTTTAATTGGAGATCCTAAACCAACTGCTGAGCGTAAGATGATTACGAAAGAAGAAGTTGAAAAGAACGTTCTTGGATTAACTAATCAAGCCAAGAAAATCTTTGGCTTTGAAGTTGTTAATAATTATGATTGGATTTCTAAAATTAACACTATTGATTTCCTAAGAGATTATGGTAAATATATTAATGTTAATTATATGTTAGATAAAGATATTATTAATCGTCGTTTAGATACTGGTATTACGTTCTGTGAATTTGCATATACTATTTTACAAGGTTTAGATTTCTTAGAATTAAACAAAACGCATGGCGTTACCTTAGAAGTTGCTGGTTCTGATCAATGGGGTAATATTACTACTGGAATTGAACTTGCTCGTAAAAAAGATAATATTGAGTTATACGGATTAACAATGCCACTTGTTCTTGATAGTAACGGGGTTAAATTTGGTAAGACGGAAGGTAATGCATTATGGCTAGATATTAATAAAACTTCAAGCTATGAATTATATCAATATTTAATTAATACTGCTGATAGTTGCGTTATTGATTACTTAAAGAAATTAACTTTCTTAACCAAAGAAGAAATTGAAGCAATTGAAAAGCAACATAATGAAGCTCCAGAATTAAGATTAGCACAAAAGAAATTAGCAGAAGAAGTAATTACATTCTTACATGGTAGTGATGAATTCAATCATGCTTTAGAAGTATCACAAGCTTTATTTAGTGATAAGATTACTACATTAACTAGTAAAGATATTAAATCTTCATTTAATGGAGTTCCAACCTTTAAAGTAGAGAATATTAATATTGTTGATTTATTAGTTAATAATGGTATTTGTTCTTCTAAAAGAGAAGCTCGTGAATTTATTAATAATAATGCTATTTCGATTAATAACACAAAGATTAATGATGAAAACTTAGTTATTAATGATAGCATGTTAATTGATAATGAAGTAATGGTATTAAAGAAGGGTAAGAAGAATATTTATCTAGGTATTAAATAGGACTTTAATCTTGCGATTAAAGCTCTTTTTTTGTATAATGATAATAGGTGAGTGTAGGTTATGAAAAAGCATGTTTCGCTATTATCATTAATCCTTAGTTTAGTAATCATAGTAGTTAGTATAACCTATGCTTTTTATACTGGTGAATTGTTTAAGAGTGGTACGAGTTCTGCTGATTTAGAAACCAAGACGATGACTTTAGCATTTACGGATGGTCCAGGTATTAATATATCGGATATTCTTCCGGGACAAAGTGTTATTAAAACTTTCACTGTTCAAAATACGGGTACTACTAGTCAAACTTATTATTTGTTATTTGATAATGTTACTAATGAATTATCGCGTAAAGAAGATATGGTTTATACATTATCTTCAACGGGTGGTGGGGCAAGTGTTAATGTTGAAACGCAATTACCATCGTATAAGAGTAGTTTTACCGGTAATGTAACTATTGCACCAAACACGACGCATACTTATCAATTAACAATTACTTATAAGAATCGTAATTTTGATCAAGCGGTTGACATGAATAAAATAGTTTCCGCGACTATTCAATTAAGTTTAATTAATTATGATGGTAGTCTTGAATTTGATGAAGAGTTATTAAATCAAGGACATTTCTATCATGGTACCCATTCATTTATTAGTGATAACAATGAAAATGTTATTGGTTTCCAATTAGTTGGTGCATCGGAATCAGGTTTCGATGGAGATACTTATCATGCGTATGACCCTGGATTATTTATTCGTTATGAAATTGAACTTGACTTAACTGGTTACACGACTTTAAGTTATAAAGTGCGCCGTATTGCGGAGCATGGTAGTTCAACGGTCTTTATTCGCCCTGCTAATGTTAATATGAGTGCAGTAACCAGTGCTGATAAATATAGTCATATCTACTGTGCGGATTTAGCATTAAATACCTGGTATAACGAAACCATTGATGTTACGGCTTTAAACGGAAGCTATGTTATTTCCTTTGTTGGTGGATACTATGATTATACTGGTGATCCTGCTTCTGCTACTGAGTATTCGGATATTGTATTAAGTAGGTAATAAATATAGACATTATAAAACTCCTTTCATAAATTATGGTGAAAGGAGTTTTTATATGAATTATTACAATAATGGTGACAATCGTTTTTTATTTCCCTTTTTAGTGGGAGCAGTAACGGGTGGAGCGGCGATTGGTTTAACAAGACCACGTCCAATTGTTAGTATGCCGGTCAACCCAGTGCCTTACTATAATGCTTCCCCTTATAACCCTGGTTATTCTTACGGTTATAATTATTATTACCGTCCTTACTAAAAAGGATGGCAAACATCATAAAATAAATAATGATATTACTACCACCATAACTTAAAAATGGTAGGGGAATTCCCATAATTGGGAGAATACCTAAATTAAAGCCAAGATTATAGATGACTTGGAATAGAAAGATTGTTAATAAACTATTTTTGATTAAATGCTTTTTATTAATTAAGAATAGGGTTATTAAAAAATAATTGATGATCAAAATAAACCCAGTAATAAATCCTAAATTGCCAACGGTAAACGCAAAGATAAAATCGGTTGGAGCTTCAGGAATATATAATATAGGATTAGTAACCATAATATTAAATGGTCGAGAAGAACCAATAGCGGTTAAGGCATTATCAATTTGGTAACCATTTTTAAGATTAATAATGCGGTTTAAGCGATAGGTAAAAGTACTACCAAGAATTCTAATTAAATATGCAGGTTGATAAATAATTAAGAAAGCAAATATTCCGAGGCATATTAAAAGCATTATTAGAATAGTTATTTTAATTGTCTTTTTAATGTTTTTACTAAAGATTACACTTAATAAAATTAACCCATAAATGATTATGGCTCCAGTATCGGGTTCTAAAAAAACTAGGATGGAGGGAACCAGCGTTAATATAACTAATCTTAATAAATAGATAACTTCGGATTTATTATTAATATAGTTTAAATAAAGAATTAAACTTAATTTCATTATCTCACTAGGTTGAATTTTAAAAATACCAATTTTAAACCAAGCACTACTACCATTAGTATTAGTACCAATAAATAATACTA
>JAEEKO010000074.1 GCA_016282415.1 Caryophanales bacterium
AACAAAGAAGTGCTACTAAAAAATTATGGCCTAATTTATGGGATATAACGGCTGGTGGTCATGTTTTATCTGGAGAGTTTGGTTATCAAACAGTTATTAGAGAAACCAAAGAAGAAATCGGCGTTAATATTGATAAAAATGATTTAGAGTTTATCGGTTGTTCTACTTCAATGAATGTTTCAGGAGATATTATTAATAAACACTTTAATGAATATTATATCGTTCATAAAGATATCGATGTAAAAGACATAGTTTTACAAGAAGAAGAAGTACAAGATATTAAATGGTTTGATAAAGCAGAAATTATTAATCGAATAAACGATAATTATAAAGATTTAACCGATAAAATCGGATGCTGGAATTATTTACTTAAATATTTAGAAATGAATAATAAGTAATACTGCAATAATGGAGGTTTAATTATGGAATTATTTAAAGATATAGAATTACTAGATAAAGAGAAAGAAGAATATGTTAATACTTTCTTAAATCAAATAAGAAAGTTTGATTCAGTTTATTTATGGGGTATAAGTGAATCATGTGATGAAGCAATTTTATTTTTTCAAGAACATAACATCGCAATAAAAGGCATATATGATGGACGAGATGAAGAGTATAACCATATATATAAAGGAATACCAGTTCTTCCTCAAACATTTGATGAACTTGATCCTAATAGTGCTATTGTGGTCACAATATCTTATTATGATTTATTTAGAACTAAGTTAATAGATAAATATCCTAATATTGATGATTTCTTATTTGTATACGATGGTTATTTTGTAGAAAATAAAGATATTTCATATTATAAAGATAATAAAGATATTATCATTAAAAATTATGAAGCTTTAGCTGATGATTATTCTAAAGAATTATACAATGCGGTATTAAAATATAGATATGTAAGAAATCCTAAGCTAATAAAAGATTTATATCATCCTCGAATTACCTGTTATTTAGATGATGAATTTATTAATAATTACAAAGACGGATTATATATTGATGCTGGATCTTATAACGCTGATTTTGTTACATCATTAAGTGAGAAGGTTGATGTAAGTAATTCAAAATTCTATATCTTTGAACCTAATAAAATATTCTATGATAATATTGTTAATAGTTTAGGTAATTCTTTTAACTATAAGGCATTTAATGTTGCATTATGTGATAAAGAAGATAGGATGCGATTCTTAAAATTACAATCATCAACATCACATTTAGAAAACAAAAAGTACAATGCATATCATGATACCGTTGATAGCACTATTGATTATGTCGATACCAAGACATTAGATTCAGTAGTAGGAGATGAAAAGGTAACTGGTATTAAAATAGATATTGAAGGATCTGAAGCTTCAATGTTACTTGGAGCTACAAATACTATTAAAAGAGATAAACCAATTATCTTATTATCAATATATCATCGATGGGATGATTTGTTTAAATTACAAGAATATATAATGAGTTTAGGGGTTAATTATAAATATTATATTAGACACTATTCATTAAGTGTTGCTAAGACAATATTGTATTGTATACCTGAATAAATAAGGTTGGTGATTAATTATATGGATAAAGTAATTGTTGTTGGGGTATGTATTAAAAATGATAAAAATGAAATATTAATGGTCCAAGAATCCAAAGCTGATATAAAAGGTTTATATAATATTCCTGCTGGTAGGTTAGATTCTAATGAATCAATATTTGCAGGAGCGATAAGAGAAACCAAAGAAGAAACTGGATTTGATGTTAAGTTAGATAGTATCTTATGTATTCAATATTCAGAAAATAAAAGTATTCTTAAGATTATTTTTAATGCTAGTATTATTTCTGGAAGTATTGGATTTGATGAAAATGAGATTATGGATGTTAAATGGATTTCAATTGCAGACTTAGAAAATATGACGGGTCAAGAATTACGTTCTTATAATTCGATGATTAGTATAATTAAAGCTGCTAAGAATAATGAACATTATCCAATTGATATTATTGAAAATATGAAATAAGATTAGAGGAAAAAAATGGAAAGATTTAAAATATTATGTGCCGTACATTTAATGATTATAAAGGATGATAAAATTCTTCTTCAAAGAAGAATCAATCCTAATAAATATGGATATTTGAAATTAGGAATGCCAGCAGGTCATTTAGAAGCTAATGAAAATGTAGTGGAAGCAATGGTTCGTGAAGCTAAAGAAGAATTAAATATTGATTTAACGGATTTTGAGGTAGTTCAAATTATGAATATCAATGGAGATACTGGTGTATACGATGGTTACTTCTTTGTATGTAAGAGTTATCAAGGAACTATAACTAATAACGAAGAAGACAACTCTAAAGCATTAGAATGGCATTCTATTAATGAACCAATTCCTGATTTAATGGATTACCAACAATATGCTATTGATATGTATAAAAAGAATAAAACATTAAGTTTTACAATGTATGGATGGAATAAATAATCAGAGGTAAAAACTATGAATTATATTATTGAAGATTTAAATATTAATAATGCTTATGACTATGCCTTTGTTAATTCCCGTGCTTGGTTGGAATCATATCAAGGAATTATTGATGAATCTTATTTAAAGAAGATTAACACTGATGAGGCTATTAAAGAGTTAACTGAAAAAATAAAAGGCTATTTAGTTACCGAACCAAATCGTTATTTCTTACTTAGAGTTGATGGAAAACCAGTGGGAGTTTTAGGAGTAAGAACTCCTAAATATAAAGATTATCAAGACTGTGGTGAATTAGGAGCTATTTACTTATTAAATGATGTTAAAGGAAAAGGTTATGGCAAGATCCTTTTTGAAAAGGCTAAAGAAGAATTAAAGAAGATGGGTTATAGCAAAATGGTCAATGGTTGTATTGATGGTAATCCATCAAATAATTTTTATAAACATATGGGTGGAAAGATGGTAAAACAAATTCCATTTAAAGTTCATAATACTGATCAAGAATTAATTGAAAATATTTATTATTATGATGAAATTTAGGAGGTAGTGACATGGAAAATGATATAAATGTAATTTATAATCAATTAATTAGTGAAATGAAACTACCAACTAAAACGTATCATCCACCATTTATTATAACAATGTGTGGTCATTGTCGTAGTGGTAAATCAACTATTGCTAAAATATTATCGAGTGAATTAGAATTATATATCGTTGGTGGCGATAAGATTAGAAATATTTATTATTCTAATATTAATGCTAATCATGACATTAGTTTTATAAACAAGGTTGTTAATGAAGTTAATAAAAAAGAGATCAAGTACTTACTTAGTAAAGGGGTTAGTGTTATTATTGATCGCAGTGTATCTTCCAAAAAGGTATTAAAGGAAATAAAAGATGCTTATTCTCATGTTATTATGATTAATCTTGTTTCCAATCATAAAACAAATATTGCAAGAATGACTAATCCCCCAAAATGTGATATTGATACTTCAAATTGTTATGGTGACATTGATTCAATATCCGGAGTAAATAATGAAGATGTTTATAATGAAATTTTAAACCGTAAAGTATATGATTTAGAAGATAGTGATTTTGATTATACGATTGATGCTACTAAATCATTAGATGATGTTATCAACGAAGTAAGAAAAATTGCATTAAAGATTAAAAATCAATATTTATAATAGGAGGAACATTATGAAAAATATAATTATTACCGGTGCTGCAAATGGTGTTGGAGCAGCAGTAGCAGAAATTTTAAAAGATAATAACTTAATATTAATTGATGAAGACGAAAAGAATCTTATTAATATAGCTTCATCATTAAATGCTAGGTATTATGTTTGTGATTTATCTAATGATAATCAAATTAAAAGTATAATTACAGATATTAAATCTAAGTTTGAAAAGGTTGATTGTTTAATCAATTGTGCCGGAATGTGGATCTCTGGTGATATGTCTAAACTTGAATTACCAGTTTTTGATGAAATGAACGATTTAAGTCGTATTCGAAAAGTTATTGATACTAATGTTTTTGGAACCATCGCAATGATTAAAAGTATTTTTCCAATTATGCAAAAACAAGGTTATGGCCAAATCATTAATATTAATTCCCAAAGTGGTGTAATGTGTGAACCACCATTCCCAATTTACAATGCTACTAAACAAAGCACTAATGCATTTAGAAAAGCTATTCAAGATGATTTAGCCCGAAACAATATTAAGATTACTGATGTATGTCCAGGTTTAATTCAAACCAACTTTTATGTAAGAGCTAATAATGAATTACCAAAAGAAGTAATGGAAACTGGATTAACGCCACAAGACGTTGCCAAAACTGTAAAATATGTTTTTGATTTACCTTATGAAATAACAATTCCAAGTATTGAAGTAAGACATATTAAAAACTATTAATTCTTAAGAGGTGGAAAAATGCTTCATGATTTAAAATTATATGGTGAAAATTTTGATAAGATGAAATCTGGATCAAAAACTAGAGAATATCGATTATATGATGAAAAAAGAAGATTAATAAAGATTGGTGATACGATCCGATTTATTAAACTTCCTGATATGAATGAATATCTATATGCTGATGTATTAAATATAGAAGTATTTAAAAACTGGTATGATTGCTATGAGAAATATTTTGAAGAAGATTATAGTGGTAGTTATAACTCAGTACAAGATGTTGTTGATGATACTTATAGTGGTGGTTATTATACTAAAGAAGACAGTGATAAATATGGATGCTGTTGTATAACACTATCAAAGATTAGAAATATATTATAGGAGATTATGATGAAAAAATTATTCTTAAGTTTTCGTACTGAGTATTTTGAACCATTATTATTTGGTTTAAAAAAATATGAGTATCGCAAAAGATTTTGTGATGAAGCAACAATTGCTTATTTATATTTAAGTGGTAAAGCTAAACAAGTAGTAGGTATCATGGAATTAGGAAAACCAATTAAATTAGATGAAACCAGAAGTAATTATCTTGATTATCCAGAAACGCTTAAAAGAGTTGATGAATATATTGCAAGTAATGATATTAATGCCATTCCTATTAAGTCATTAACGTTATTTAAAAAGCCTTTAAGTTTAGTGGATATTAGAAAAGAGATTCCTTCCTTCATGCCGCCTCAAATGTATTATGTACTAGATAATCATTTAGAACTTAAAGCATTATTAGAAAAACAAGAAGTTGGTAAAAAAATATTTGTTCATGATCATAATGGAATTTATTATGATAATTTAGCTAAATCAATTAAAGAAATAAAACAATCAGCTGAATTCATTAACTTAAAAAAGGAGAGTAAAATATGAAAAGAGTATTAATAATTGGTCGCGGTTCTGGTATTGGCTTTGAAATTGCCAAAATGCTTAATGCAAATAATTATGATGTTACCTGTGTTGGAAGAAAAAATCGTAATGATTTTGAATTCAATTATATTAAATGTGATGTTGCTAAAGATGATATTAGAAGTTTATATGAAGTAAATATTTATGATATTTTAATCTATTGTGCAGGGATTATTTCCTGTGAAGAAGAATCATTTTGTTATAATGAAACCGAAACTGATAATTTAATTGATATTAATTTAAAAGGCTGTATTAAATGTAATCAATTATTTATTGATAACTGCTTAAAAAATAATATTACTGGTAAGATTATCAATATCTCTTCAACGTCTAACAAGGGATCAAAATATTTCCCGATATATGCAGCAACTAAAGCGGGAATCTTAACTTATACAAAGAGTATTGCCAGTCGTTATGATAAAATCCAAGCTAATGTTATCTCACCAGGAGTTATTAAAACTGATATGTCATATCATGAAACTCCTAACTTTGATGAGTATGTACCAAGTATTATCGATAATACTCCTGCAAAAAGATTAGGAAATACTACTGATATTGCAAATACGGTAGAATTCTTATTATCAGATAAAGCAAGTTTTATTACTGGTCAAGAAATTGTTGTTGATGGTGGTTATACTTTACCGAAAGAATAATTAGAATTAGGGAGATATCAAATGAATATAACCGAAAATAGGAATAGTAAAAAAAACCTAAACAAACATGAAAGCGATAAATTGCTTGAGCCTTTTGAAAGTGTTAGTAATACGGCATTACTTACGTCTTATTCAAGATCATTTAGTGATATTCCATATGAAAAAGAGATATATGATTGGTTAAGTAAGAATTGTAATGGTGAATTTAAATTTAATAAATTACGAGCTCCAGAAATGGAAGCTAGATATAAGTTAATTGATCAATTGATAAAAAAGGTTGATATACCCCAAATATTAGAACTTGCTTCCGGATATTCTTCAAGAGGGTTAATTTTTTCTTCTGAAGGATATAAATATGTTGAAATGGATTTAGAAACCGTTGCATCAAATAAGAAAAGATTAATTAATGAATTATTTAAACCTAATGATAACTTAAAAGTAGTTAGTGGTAATGCTTTAAATTATGATGATTATATTAAATGTGATTCATATTTGAACGATAATGAAATAATTATTGTTAATGAAGGATTATTAAGATATCTTACTTTTGATGAAAAAAGGAGAGTAGGAGAAAACATTTATCAATTATTAAAGAAACATGGTGGTGTTTGGATTACTAGTGATGTTACCCCAAAGCGATTTATCCAAGAACAAGAAAAACTTACACCTAAATCAAATAACGATATAAATAATATAAATTCAAGGAAGAATTTAAATGATCGTTTTGAAGATGAAAATCATATCAGGACATTTTTAAAAGAAATAGGATTTAATAATATTGAACTTCATCAATTCATTGAAGTAAAAGATGAATTAAAGTCTTTTGACGCGCTAGATATTGATAAAGATCTATGTGATTCATTACTTGAAAGTGCAATAGTTGCAATTATTAGAATATAGATTATTATTTAAGCCTGATTATTATCAGGCTTTTATAATGAATTATTTACTAAAAAATAATTCTATGTTAGAATAGATAACAATTTATTAAGGAGCAAACTAAATGAAAGCAATTAATCCTACTGATATAATTTTTAAGTTTATAAACAAAATGGATTATCTAAACAATGAACATGTATTAGGTTGCTTTTTCTATGGAAGTTATTTAACTGGGTATAATTATCCCAATTCTGATATTGATTTACATATTATCTTTGATAATTCTGATCCCAAACATCTAATTAGAGGAAATGATAATATCGATGGTATTAGAATTGAGTATTTTGAAAAACCTTTAAATGATATTTATCTTTCAATTGATAACGGTTTTAATAATCAAGACAATGCTATGCTATCAATTATCGGGACATCTACAATTATTTTTGATAAAAATGGTGATTTATATAAGTTACAGCAATATGCTGCTGATAAGTTTTCTAAACCATTACCATCGCTTGAAAGTGAAGATGCAAGAGAATATGTTTCAATTTTAAATAATCGTATGGAAAAGTTAGAGAAAGCTGCTAATGAAGATAGACCATATTTTCATCATTTATATCATTTAACTATCGAAAAAATAAGAAAATTTTATCATCGCTTAAATGGAATGCCAGAAGTACAAACTTCTAAAGTATATCGTGTATATACGGATGAAGCTTATCGCAAATCATTCTATAAAGATAATATTCCTGAAGAAGAGTTTATTAATATGTATTTGGATGCCATAAGTGATACCAGTACTGATATTCAAGCAAAATTAGCTAAAGTTAAAAGATTATTTGAATATGCAAAACGAAATGTTTCTTTAGATGGTGATACCTATCGAATCTTGATTAAATCAAGGAATGAAAAGCCAAAAAGATAATGAAGAAGGTATATGTAAATATACCTTTTTATGTTATAATAAATTATAGGTTAAAAAACATGAGGTGAAAATATGACAAATTTATTTGACTATTTTACTAGGGTAAAGTTTAATGAATCAGATTTAGAAACTATATTAGAGCAAATAGTATTTGATTATGGATTTGCATCGATTAAGAATTATCAGGTAATTGAAACAGGGTATGAAGATTTTAACGTATATTTAGAAACACTAAATAATAAATATGTTATTAAATTCTTTTCAAATGAAAGAACTATTGAAAACATAAATCACTATATTAAAATTGTCGATTTAATTGCAAAACAAGATTATTTGAATATTCCTAAAGTATATAAAAATCAAAATGGCACATTAGGTAAAATTAGTTTTAATGGTTGTGAAGTATACTATTTTGTAATGGAGTATATTAATGGTAAAACAATATATGATTTAGATAAGAATATTGATTTAAAAACAATTATTAAAATTGTATTTGATATTTTAAAATACAACTGTGTAAATAAGGATTTAAAGGAATATTTACATAGTGATGAAGCTAAGAAGTTTAAACAATATGATATGTGGAGTTATGAAAACTTTTTAGAAGAATATCAAGATAAGAAACAATATTTATCAGACGAAGATAATGAATTAATTAAACCAATTGTTGAATATTATACTGACATGATAAACCGATATAAAAAATATGACGAAAACTTTTTAAATAAGCCGGTTATGCCACCTTATATGTCAGCACATAACGATTTTATTTCTACTAATATTATTTTAAAAGATAATAAAGAACCATATTATATTGACTTTTCAGTATCATCTGTTGCGTTAAACTTTGTTGATATTGCAATTTTTGGTTGTGATACAGTATTAAAAAAAGGAATAACTCCGTTTGAATATGCGAAGTACTTAAAAATAATTAGTTATATTTTATATCGAACTCACATTATGGAATATAATTTATATCCAACTGCTGTTGCAGTACAACATGCTATTCATATATTAATTGCAAACTACTATAAAGTTTGTGAACATGTTGATTCAACAGAAAATGATTATTTCTTAAATCTTGGAAGAATGGGTATTAAATATTTAAAAGAACAAGATTTAATTAATAAACCAGTATTTAATTGGGTTAAAAACGGAGATTGGTATGAACGTTCGGAATTAAGTAGTATTTCTGAATATTCTATAATTAAATCTGAAATTGAAGAACTAGGTTTAAATGATTTTATTGAAGAAAACGTAAAAGAATATTTTAAATTATATAATAAAAATAAAACCGATGAAGCTTATTCCAATATTAAGTTAGATGATTTATATCATAATGGATATAATTGGTTATATTCATGTATTGATAATGTTAAATCAAACGAAATTGTAATGGCTATATCATTCTGTAATGAAAATGAATGGAATGGTGAAAAAGAAGAAAATTTATGGACTAAACTGAATATTGATGCATTGAATCGAAATGTATTGATGAAAAGAATATTTGTTTATCCAGATAACAAAAAGAATTTAGTTATTAATAATAAAGATATTAATAAGTTCGTTTCTTATAACAAGAGTAATCTTGAATTAGGATTTATTTCTGAATCAAAAATCAAAGAAGTATTAAAAGAAAATTTGAATGAAATATATCCTGGGGTTTTAGTATTTAATGACGATATTGCATTTATTGATAATGAAAAAGATCCTGAAAATAGAGGATATAATGTCTTTGATAAGGATAAAATTAATAAGTATTATCAAATATATGAAGTAGTTAAACAATATTGTGATTAATGATTAAACATGTAGTAACTGAGGTGAATTAGATGATTTATATTATTTCGCAAATATTAGCTTTACTAGCATTCATAGTTTCACTAGTTGCTTTTCATCGTAAAGATAAAAAGAATATTTTAGGAAACATGATTATTTCTAATATATTAAATCTACTTCACTATTTATTATTAGGTGCTTATAGTGGATGCATTACTAAAGTAATAGCAATATTAAGAGATAGTTTTATTATATATAAAGAAAAGAATAAAAAGCTATCAAGTATTTTTTTCTTATTTATATTTTTAGTTATTTATTTGGTTACAGCAATTATAACTTATGATGGGATATTATCATTATTTCCATTGTTTGCAGCAACATCATATATTGTCTTTATATGGAATGGTAAAGAATTAACGATTAAAAGAATTGCACTGGTAGGTTATTTCTTTTGGTTAGGATATAATATTTATGTAATGTCGATTATTGGTATAATATCAAATGTTGTTGCAATTATATCAGTAATTATTGCAATTATTAATTATAAAAAAGCAAATACTAAATCTTAAAAAAGTGGGAAAAATATGAATATAATTAAAACCAGAATTATTCCTATTCAAGAAAAATCTTCATTAACAATAAATTAATGAAGTATAATAGATAAAAAAGAGGGTAATCTTATGAAGAAAATAGTATTAACTTCATGTGGAATTAGAAATGATGATTTTAAATCCAAGTTTTATCAATTAATTTCCAAAGAAGAGTTATCTAAATCCAAGTTATTATTTGTTACTACCGCTGTTGATGGCGAGCCAGCAGATAACCGAGACTGGGTTGCTAAAGAATATAGTACAGTTCTAGAGTTAGGTTTTAAAGAATCAAATATAACCGAATATAAAATCGGTGATGAAATAAATATTGATGCTTTTGATGTTATGTATATGTTGGGTGGTAACACAATTTATCTACTTGATATGGTAAGAAAATATCATTTTGGAGATGTTATTAAAGATTTTATTAATAAAGGAAAAATCTATATTGGTTCAAGTGCAGGAAGTCAAATTATTGGTTCAACCATTGAGTTAGGTTCAGTGTATGAAATTAATAATGTTAATATGACTGATTTTACCGCAATTGGTATTATAGATAAGGAAGTTGTACCACATGCTAATAAGAAAGAAGAATTAGTCAATGATCATAATAGAGATGATTTAATCTTTCTTTATGATGGTGATGGAATCATAGTTAATTGAGGTTTATATGGATAAGATAATTAGAAAAGCAGTTAGAACATACTTAATAGAAGACGATAAAGTTATTGTTATTAATTATAAAAATCATGATACTGGATATTTTGATATTCCTGGTGGAAAGATCAATGATAATGAAACGGCCGATGAAGCTTCTATAAGGGAGTTTAAAGAAGA
Organism: Caryophanales bacterium; assembly: GCA_016282415.1. Lineage (GTDB taxonomy): Bacteria > Bacillota_I > Bacilli_A > RF39 > UBA660 > RGIG8386. The sequence goes on from JAEEKO010000074.1 coordinate 10,991, forward strand.
GACCGGCATTACCATTACAAAACAACATTGTATTGGCCATAGTATTGTTGAATATCCGGAACGTATATATGATTTTGATGTTTTTATCGTTGATGAATATTCTGGTGAACCTCTTGAATTTGAAGAAAATAAATCGATGTGGTTTAATATTAATGATTTATATCAAGAAGCAAAATTATTTTCCAGTGTAGAAGTAATTAAGTATTTAAAAGATAATATGAACGTAAAAGTTGTTTGTGATAGTAATCATAAAATACTAAGTATTAATTCTTTATAAAATTATTAGTCATACTAGGGGGTGATAGGGATGATTAAAAATGTTATAGCGGTCATTGATGGAGCAGCTGGTAGCTGTGGTAAAGCAAAAGTAGTAGGAGAAATTGCTACTGATCAAACCGTTAATTTAGGTGCTGCCGTAACCAATTGTATGCCTAATGCTGGTCATACATTTGTAGACGAAAAAGGTAATGCTACTATTTTTAGAAATATACCAGTATCATGCGTTAATCCAAATACGGAATTGTTTATTGGACCGGGTTCTGCAATTGATATGGAAGTATTTAGCGATGAATATGAAAGAGTAAAAAAGTTTTTAAATGGTAGAAAAATATATGTTCATGGAATGGTTCCGCTAATTGAAGAAAGACATAAACAATATGAAAGAGAACATATTAAAAGTGGGTCTACATTTAAAGGGTGCGGAGCTGTCAGTAAAGAAAAAGTAATGAGAGACAAAGAATTAAAATTCTTTCAAACTTATAAAGATGCAGTTTGTTGTTCTAACGATGAATGGTTAGAAAGATTATATAGTCATGTTGGTAAAGAAAGAGAATACGTTATTTTAGAAGGTGCGCAAGGTTGCGATTTAGATTTAAATCATAGTGGAAATTATCCGTTTGTTACAAGTAGAAATGTTTCTACATCACAACTACTTGCTGATTCTGGAATTTCTCCTGAATATTTACTTCAAACTATTATGGTTATTAGACCTTTTCCTATTAGAATAAGTAATATAACTAAATCAGGGGATATTATTTATACTGGTGATTATGGTAAAGGCGATGAATTAACATGGACACAAATTAATCTTGCTTCCCAATATGGTGGTTATCCTTATGTAGGTGATATTGAACAACTTTATAATTATATATTAAGCAGAAAACTAATAAAAAAAGGATTAAAGTATTGTCCAGAAGAATATTTAAAACAAATATTTGGTAATAATTATAAGAATATTAATCCTGGTGATGTATCTATTCTACAAGCATTAGAAATGGAAAGGTTATATTGGAAAAGTAAAGGTGTCGATTCCTATGTATCTAGATATCTTAAAAATATGCCATTTATTGATTCCGATTTAGAACCTGGAATAATATTTGATCAATCTGAACAAACTACTGTAACCAAAAAAGAAAGAAGAATATTTGATTTGGATATTGATAAATTAAAATCAAATTGTCGTATCAATACACCATCTAGTTTATATTTAAATTTCTTTCAACATTTGAGTCGTGCTCATGCGGGTTTAAAAGGTAGTTATGATGATATATACCTTGATAAACCATTAAGAGAATATCTCGATTGGCTTGAAAGAGAAACTAGTATTAGCGTATCTGCACTAGGTACCGGAGCGAGAAATGGTGAAAGAATTATAAAAAAGGAATTAATAAGAAGATAATTAAAAAAAACAGATTTTTTACCAATCTGTCTTTTTTATGCTATAATAATGAATAATTTTTACTTAAGGAGTTAATTTTAAGCATTAATAAGGGGGTAATAATATGGAAAATTGTAATTATAAAGTAAAAATAAAAGACTTATATGTTGGTAAAGTACAGGATATAACTCCGTCTGAAATAGAAATAACCCATGAACGAACAATTATCGGTTTTTTAGGCGAAGAATCACTAAGATGGGCCTTACAAAACAAAGGATTTTATTTTAAAAAGAAAACAGATTTTATTAATTATGGTCATGGCCATTCTATTTATCCATGTACTTTTACAAGAAGTATGTTATTTACTTTAGATGAAAATAATCATGCTAATGATTTATTATACAATTCACCACATTATCCTATATTTGATATAAGTTCAAGCGATGAGTTTTCAAATATTAGTATCTGTATTGGACACAATACCTTTGAATTATATGAATTATTAAAATATTTTGGCTATCCAGAAGAAATCGGTTTTGATGAAATATTAAAAATAAGACAATTATTATTTAGTTGTGATTATGTAATGCATAATTGTGAAAAATTTGGAATTATTGAAACAGCACCAGAAAGAACGGGATATGATGGATATGATTCTACTGGGAGATATATGACTTTTAATGATGAAATAGAAAACTTTCCAATACCACGCTGTCATTTTGATGCAATAATGTTATGTAAGGATATTTATAGTCCTGGTAAAGGGGTAATTGATAAATTTAAGCCAAATGTAAAAGAAGGACCTATTCTGGCTTTAAAACAATAAATGATAGTAGTTAATATAAACGAATGATTAATTAGTTTTAAACCAATTAATTAGAGTTCTTCTTTTAAATTAAAACCAATCAAAATACTCTTATAATTAGAAAAAAATAATTTTAGTCAGATTAGTACAAAATCTGTCTTTTTTATGCTATAATTTTATTGATTTATTTAACATTTGATATTTGATATTGATGGTTAGTTTTTTATAAAAGAGGTGAATTTATGAATAAAATATTATTAATAAATGGTAGTAATAGAGATGCATATTCTTATAAAATATTAAAAGAAATTCAAAAAGAAATTAATGATGCGGAACTTGTCAAGTTAAATGATTATAATATTGAATTTTGTAAAGGATGTTTGTATTGTGATAAGAATGCAAAATGTATTATTGATGATGATTTGAATAAAGTTATAAATCAAATATCAAATAATGATATAATTGTTTTTGCTATTCCAAATTATTTTGGTGGAATGAGTGGATTCTTTAAAAACTTTATAGATAGATTACACTATATGTATAAAAGATCAATATTTAAAGATAAAAAAGTTGTGTTTATATATACTGGCGCTTTGGAAGATGATAGTATAACTATGGAAGAGATGACTAAATCTACTCATAATATTGAAAAATATTTAGAGTTAAATGTTATAAATAGATATAGTTTTTCTTCTAGAAAAGAATTAGACATCGATAAAGTTAATAGTATTATAGATAATTTAAAATAAAAGGAAAACAAGTATGTACTTGTTACATAATTTAATAAAAATAACTAAAAAAGTACCAAAAATGGCATAGTATTTGATACTTGGTATTGACGGTTAAAGTTTTAATAAAAGAGGTGAATAACATGAAGATAACAGTATTAGGAACAGCAGCAGCCACAAGTATGCCACTAACATTTTGCAATTGTGATGTATGCAAACAATCAAGAATACTTGGTGGTAAGAATATAAGGAAAAGATCATCTATCGTAATTAATGATGATTTACTAATTGATATGGGTCCAGATTCAATTAATGCTTGTAGTATGTATGGAATAGATGCTGGAAAAATAAAGTATCTATTACAAACTCATTCACATAGTGATCATTTTGATGCAGGTCATTTTGTTACTAGATGGAGTGATTATGCTACTAAAAATTTAGAACATCTAGATATCATATGTTCTAAAGGAACTGCAATAGATATGAATCATGCAATAAATGAAAATGAAGCAATTGATTTATTTGCTAAAGAATGGCAAGATGATTTAAATTATGGTTTAAACATCGTTAAACATGGTGATAAATTAGAGATTGGTGATTATGAAATAGTAGCTATTGATTCGAAACATGATTCCAGAGTAGAAGGATTAATATATATTGTAACTTATAATGGTAAGTCACTTCTTTATGGAACAGACTTACTTGAAATAAGTGATGAAGCATGGAATATAATTAAAAACTATAAGTTAGATGTTGTATTCTTAGACCAAACTTATGGTAAGGGATACAATGCCGGTGGTCATTTAGATGCTGAGATGATAGAAGTGTATGTAAGTAAAATGAAAGAAGAAGGAATAATAGATGATAATTCATTAGTTTATGCTACTCATATTTCTCATGAAGGAAATGATATACATGATAAGATGGAAGAATTATCAACTAATTATGGTTATCATATAGCTTACGATGGAATAAAATTGGAAATTTAAAAAGAGTTGATCCAAATGAATGAAAATAAAACTAATATAAATTGGGTGATAATTGGACGCAACACTTGATGAAAGAGGAGATAAAAATGAAAGATTTAGCAGGATTAAGTGAACCATTAAAAAAATTGATTGAAGTTGTAGCTCGCGGAATAGGAATTTTATATGAACCTACTCATATAAAAAAAATAGCTCAAGCTAGAGTAATAGAAATTGAAAAAATCTCATCAGCTATACAAGACGCAAAACTTCCAATTCAATATGAAGATGGGAAAATATCTATAGATGGTTCGACACAAAATTTATTTGAAAATACGGAAAAAAGGTTATTATTTACTGAAGCAAAAAAGCAAAAAAACATTGATGATATAGTTTCTGAAGCGTATTATTATTTAGAAAATGAACAAGAAGTTTCCAGCGAACCATTGCAAGATGAATGGATTAATAGATTTTTTGATATTGCTGGTGAAATTAGTAGTGAAGACCTAAAAACAATATGGAGTAAAATATTAGCAGAAGAAATTAAAAAACCGGGTACTTGTTCGCTAAGAACTTTAGAAATTTTAAAAAATATAAGTCGTGATGAAGCAAAAATTTTTAACAAAATATCAAATTTTGTTATAAAACACCACGGAAAATTTTTCTTGCCATATGATGAATCTTTGCTGCAAATTATGAATATAAACTATAGTGATATTATGAAAATGGATGAGGCTTCATTGATGAATTCTACTATTGGAATTTCCGATGAATTAATATTCGATGAATCTAATAAACAAGAAGTTTTGATGTATAATAATAAAATTATTTTTTGTGAAGCAAAAGGAAATAACAATGTACATTTACAATTATTTCCGTTAACAGAATCAGGAAAGGATATTTTTAATATTATAGTTCCTGTATTTAATGAAAAATTTTTTGAACAATATATTGATTTTTTGAATGATAGGATGACGATTTCATATAGCACAATAATAAATAAAGATATAAATGGAAATATAGAGTATGAAATGCCAGTGACAAAGTTATAATAAAGCAGTTAATCCAAATGAATGAAAATAAAACTAATATAAACTGGTTGATTACGATTTATTTAACCCCTAGAGAAAATGAGGTGAATTCGTATGAGTAAAATAGCAATTGATATTGATAACACTATTTGTAATACAAGTGAGTTCTTTGGACCAATTGCAGAAAACTATGATAGAAATATATTACACAAAAATAATGTTATTAATTATGATAAGATAGTTCCTAGAAGTGATGATTGGTCAAAAGAAGAACTAGCATCCTTTATTGAAAACTATTTCAATAAGGAATCTATAAATATTCCAATTAAAGAAGATGCTGTTACTTATATAAATAAACTTAAAGAATTAGGATATGAAATAGTATTTATTACTAATAGAGGAATTAAAGAGGATGATCATACTGATTTAATAGTTACTGAATATTTAGAAAAGAATAATATACCTTATGATAATATAATTACTAAATCCAATGATAAATATATGTATTTAGATGATTGCGATTATTTTATAGATGATGCAATTCATAATTGCGAAGATGCAGTAGAAAAAACAAATACTAAAGTAATAATGATGGGAACAAATAAAACAAAAGATTATAATAATGATAAAATATTTAAAGCTAGTAATTGGCAAGAAATATATGATTATATAACTAAGTAAAAGAAATGAATGAAAGTAAAACAAATATAAATTGGTTGGTGTTGATATAGTCCATACTTATGAAAAGCTCCTATAAAATAAGAAAAAATGAATGTTCAGTAATTACATTTTAATAAATAATTGCAAAAAGATATTAAAAACGGATAAAAAGTGCCAAAAATGGCATAGTATTTGATACTTGGTATTGATGTTAAAATTTTATGAGAAGAGGTGTTTAAATGTTAAAAAAATATTTTGATGGATTAAAATTTGGAATGCTATTACAGCTTGCTGTAGGACCAATGTGTTTAATGGTTTTTAATACTGC
>JAEEKO010000075.1 GCA_016282415.1 Caryophanales bacterium
ACCATAATATAGATAATCCTCATAAGATAAATACCCAAATACGAACACAAGACAAATCAAAAATACAATAACAATATTAATAATAATTTCTTTAACTTTTGAATTCAATATAATCCCAACCTTTCCATATTTCTATTTAATAAAAGCTGTCATTGGACCTCTTTCATTTTCATATTCATCGATTACTTTGTAACCATCTTTCAAAATATTACGTATTGAATATATATTATCAGAATGTGCTTTAGTAAACATATGTGTTTTTCCAATACTTGAAACATACTCATTTAAAACTTTCATCATTTCCATTTGTAATCCATTACCGACATATTCTTTTCTAACCATTATAGGTCCTAAACTACCAGTAATTGACTCATCATAAGAAACATTATGCTTTATCAATGACTTATTTGATATCGGAATATAAAAAACTGAACAAACAGGAATATCACCATCATAATACATCCAAATCTTACCACCCGCACTAAGAATTTCTTTTATCTCATCCAATGTAAATGTACCTAACCATTCTGGGTGTTCCATATTATCTCTTACATAATTATATAAATATAAATACTCATCTAAATCAACATTATCACTTACTTCTTTAAAAGTCTTCAAACTCATAAACATTACCTCTATATTTATTATAACACACTATTAAAAAAAAGCCATTAAAGGCTTTATTTATTTAGTTTAAACTTTTCTCCATCTTTAACTTTTACATATGGGAAGTTCATAGAACCATCTTCTATAAATTCAAGCTCATCTTCATGAACTCTAAATTTATTCTTAAAAGTATTATCATTTAAAAATAAAATACCATCTTCAATGCTCCATGTACCTTCACCTATATAACTGCTTAAGTAACCTTCATAAAATGATGCAGTTCCATCACCATTTATAGTTACAGTGAATTCTCCTCCAAATCCTTCTCCAGCATAAGTATAAATTTTATCCACAACATCTCCTTTTGCCTTTGAAGGATTCAAAGCAAATCCCAATACAACTACAGTAAAAACAGTTAAAGAAACTAAAACTAAATTTCTAATCTTTTTCATAAATCTCCTTTCTACAATAAAATAATACGATATAAAAATTAAAAGAACATTAAATGTTCTTATTTTTTTAAAATAATTTTAAATGTAGTTTTACCATCCTTAAAAAATGCGTTAATTGTACCATTATGATTAGTAACAATGTTTTTAGCGATCGCAAGACCTAAACCATAACGATTAGAATCCCTATTTCTAGACTTATCTTCGCGATAAAATCTTTCAAATATTTTCTCTTCATCTTTAATAGGATCACCTGAATTAATAACCTCAATATTAATATTTTTATCCTTACTAACATTAACAACAATAGAAGAATCTTTATAACTATGCTTAATTGCGTTATCAAGCAATATCGAAATAAGTCTTTCTATTTCATCCTTACTACACTTAAATATAATATCATCTTCAATATTAGTATCTATCTTCAAACTATGTTCAAAAGCAATACTTTCAAAAGTTAAACATAGTTTTTTAATTACTTTAGATATATTTTCGTCCTTATAATTATCAATTGAAACACCATCTTCAAGCTTAGACAAATCTAATAAATTTTTAATCAATGAATTCATTCTTTCAGATTCAGACTTAATATTATCAACATACTTCTCATTTTTTTCGTCATTCTTTAGCTCATCAGAAGAAGCCATTATAATAGAAAGTGGTGTTTTTAGCTCATGTGATGCATCCGCAATAAACTCCCTTTGTTTATCAAAAGACTCCTGAGCAGGTTTAATAATTCTTTTAGTAAGTCCTTTAGAAATAAAATAAATAACAGTTTCAAAAACAACTAAAACAATAAGAGATTCCATTAACGAAAATAATAATCTTTGATTAACATCCTTAGTATTTATAATAACTATTAAATCACTCACATAATGATATGAGTATCCATTAATATATAAATTACCAATCTTCTCACCATGCCCCTTTTTAATAATAGCTTTAGCTGCTGCTTCAACATTAAAATCATTCTTACTATTACTATGATTAATAATCTTTTCAATTTCACTACCATTTAATCTAACAGAATAAACTTCAAAATTTAAAATCATCATATTATCAATCGCATTATTAGTAATAAAATTACTATCTGCATCTTCATAAACAAAATCATCAAACTCTAACTGCAATGTATTATAATTCATATTCCCCATAGCAGCTAAATTACTTTTAATATCTTCATACTCTTTTTTATATAATTTAATATTATATATCGCAATACCAACAATTACTAAAGAGGATAAAATTGTAAATATAGTTCTAAAAACCTTTTTACTTAGTTCCTTCATCCTTATACTCCATTCTATATCCAAGATTTCTCAATGACTTAATTTGAACACTTGAATTAATTAATTTTAACTTCTTTCTTATAAAAGATAAATATGCCTCTAAATTATTAGATAACAAGTCATTATCTAACCCCCATACTTTATCATAAATCAAATCCTTAGATAAAATACGATTAGGATTACTCATAAAATACTCCAACAATTGAAACTCTTTATTAATAATATTAATACTTTCACCATTATTTTTATTAATAATATCAGATGTTTCCAAATCAAGAATTAAATCTCCGAACTCTATAATATTTTTATTAATCCTTAATTGGGCATTAACACGCGCTACAACCTCATCGATATGAAAAGGCTTAGATATATAATCTATCGCACCTTCATTAAATCCTAATAATTTATCATTTAATTGAGACTTAGCAGTTATCATAATAACCTTAGACTTAATATTATTCTTTTTAATCTTCTTTAATATTTCAATACCATCAACACCAGGTAACATTATATCTAATAGTATAAGATCATATACATCCATTAATGCATTATATAATCCTTCATCCCCATCAAAAGATATGTCAACTGTATATTTTTCTTTTCTTAATCTATCAGCAACTAACTCCGCTAAAGACTTCTCATCCTCCACAATTAAAATCTTCATAAAATTCACCTCCAAAATCAATTATAAACAAAATAATTAAATAAACATTAAAAATATTATAACACAAAAAAAGTAGGCAATACTACCTACCGAGTAAATGTTTTATCCTAACGCAACATCTAGAATCATCATTATAATAAAACCTAATGAAAATCCTATTGTACCTAAATTAGAATGCTTTCCAACTTGTGATTCTGGTATTAATTCTTCCACTACAACATATATCATAGCACCAGCTGCAAAAGATAATAAATAAGGTAATATTGGAACAACCAAAGAAGTTAATAAAATAGTAATTCCTCCAAATATTGGTTCAACAATACCTGACAATATTCCATATAAGAAAGATTTGCCTTTTGAATTCCCTTCTTCTTTTAATGGCATTGATATAATCGCTCCTTCTGGAAAGTTTTGAATTGCTATTCCAATTGATAATGCAATAGCCCCTGCCATCGTAATTGTATTATTTCCACTTACCGCTCCTGCTAATGCTACACCAACAGCCATTCCTTCCGGAATATTATGTAAAGTTACAGCTAATACCATCATTGCTGATTTCCCCAAATTAACCTTTAATCCTTCAGGTTCTCTACTTTTCAAATGTAAATGAGGAATTATATTATCAAGTATAAGTAAAAATATTATACCTAATAAAAATCCTACTGTTGCCGGAAGCCATGAAATAATTTTTTGTTCTGTTGCCATATCTATTGATGGAATTAATAAAGACCAAAC
>JAEEKO010000013.1 GCA_016282415.1 Caryophanales bacterium
AAATATGGAATAGTTGATATTTTTAGCGATGACGTAATTGCGGAATTGCAAAGTATTCCTGATGAAGTAAGTGAAGAAGAATTAAAGAATCGTGTTGATTTAACAAACAAGGTTATTTTCACTATCGATGGTGATGATACTAAAGATATTGACGACGCTATTTCAATTGAAATGGATGGCGATAATTACGTTTTAGGAGTTCATATTGCTGATGTAAGTAATTATGTTAAAGAAAATACGGCATTAGGTGATAGTGCTTATGAACGTGGAACGTCATCTTATTTAGCAGATACGGTTATTCCAATGATTCCACATCAACTAAGTAATGGTATTTGCTCATTAAATGAAGGGGTTATCCGTTTAACAATGTCATGTGTGATGACTATTAATCCAAAAGGTAAAGTAGTTAAATATGATATCTTCCCATCTTATATTAAGAGTGCTAAGAAGATGACATACAAACATGTTAATAATTTAATTGTTCGTGGTATTGTTGATGAAGGCTATGAACCATTTAAAGAACAATTATTAAAAATGGCTGAACTTGCAGATATTTTAAGAAGAGAAAAAATCAGCCGTGGTTATATCGATTTTGATTTAGATGAACCAAAGATTATTCAAGATGAAAAAGGTGTCTGCATCGGAGTTGAAAGAAGACTACGTGAAAAAGGTGAAATGTTAATTGAAGACTTCATGATTGCTGCTAATGAAACCGTTGCAAGTCATATTGCTAATATGGATTTACCATTTATTTATCGTATCCATGGTGAACCAAATCCGGAAAAAATTGAAGACTTCATGAATTTAGTTAAACAATTAGGATATAGTATTAATATTGATACTAATGATATTACTCCATATACAATGCAAAAGATCTTAGGTGAATTAAAAGATAAAAAAGAATTTGATATTTTATCTAGTATGTTATTAAGATCAATGAAGAAGGCGGAATATAGTAAAGAAAATATCGGCCACTTTGGTTTAGCAAGTCGTTTCTATACGCATTTCACTTCACCAATTCGTCGTTATCCAGACCTTACGGTTCATCGTTTATTAAAGAAATATTTAATTGAAAATGACTTTAGTATGGAAACGATTCGTTTCTTAGATATTGATCTTCAAAAGATTGCAGAACAATCAAGTGAACGTGAAGTTGCAGCGGTAAATGCTGAACGTGAAGTTGATGATATGAAAATGGCTGAATATATGGAAAGTCATGTTGGAGAAGAATTTGATGGTATTATTACAACCGTTACTAGTTTTGGTTTCTTTGTTGAATTACCAAACATGATCGAAGGTTTAGTTCATGTTAGTTCATTAAAGGGTGACCACTATAACTATGTTAAAGAATTATTATCATTAATTGGATCAAGTACCAAGAAAACTTATCGTATTGGTGATAAAGTACATGTTAAGTGTGTAGCGGCTTCAAAGGATGCTCAAACAATTGACTTTGAGATATGTGAGGTTGAAGATGATCGAGATCAAGAATAAAGTTGCTAATTTTGATTACTTCATTTTAGAAGAATATGAAGCAGGGATTGTCTTAACTGGCACTGAAATAAAAAGTATTCGCAAAGGTAATGCTAACTTAAAAGATAGTTATGTTGTTATCAAAAATAATGAAGCTTATGCTTTAAATATGTTTATTGAAGAATATACTGAAGGTAATCGTTTTAATCATGATCCACGTCGTACTAGAAAATTATTATTACATAAAAACGAAATTAAAAAACTAGCCCGTGATCGTGAGCTAGAAGGATTAAGTATTGTACCTTTAAAATTATATTTAAAAGATAATAAAGCTAAATTACTAATTGGTTTAGCTAAAGGTAAAAAGTTATATGATAAACGCGAAACGATTAAAGAACGTGATTTAAAAAGAGAGAATCGTTATTAAAAAGAATTATTGTTTAATTCTTTTTTTTATGATATTATTTTTATAGAATAGAGGTATTAAACATGAGCAAAATATTAAAAAACAAATGGTTTTATTTAGTAACAGGAGTAATAATCCTACTATTAATTGGTGGTTTCTTCGTATTTACTAAAGTAATAGATAATGGTAAGAAGAATGATGATCCAAAACCAAAGAAGGAAGATCCAAAACCAGTTGAAGTTAAAAAGATAACCATTGTTGATCCTGAAAGTACTTCTCGTCCATATGCGGTTATGATTAATAATATTGGTGTTGCTAGACCACTTCAAAGTGGATTACAAGATGCTTATATTATTTATGAGTTAATTGTTGAAGGTGGAATTACTAGATATATGGCGCTATTCTTAGATCAAAGCACTGCACGTATTGGTTCAGTTAGATCAGCTCGTCATTATTATCTAGATTATGCATTAGAAAATGATGCTATTTATGTTCATCATGGTCAAAGTCCACAAGCACAAAGTGATTTCAGTGCATTAGGTGTTGACCATATCGTTGTTGGTGATACAACCGGATGGCGTGATAAAACATTAAATGTTTCATCTGAACATACTTTATTTACTAGTATTGATAAATTAAAAAAAGGTTTAGGTAATAAACGTACTACTAGAAAAGGTGGATTATTGTTAAACTATAGTGCTGATTCATTAGATTTAGCAAGTATTGCTAATAGTAAAACGGCTAATAAAGTTTCAATAAAATATTCTGGTAGTTCTGTATCAAGTTACGAATACGATCCAACTGCTAAGGTTTATAAACGTTTTGTTAATAACAAAGCTCATACCGATTATGTAACTAAACAACAATATACATTTAAAAATATTATTACATATCAAGTTGATAACTTTAATTTAAATGATGGCTCTGGTAAAGGTCGTCAAGGTATTGATAATATTGGAACTGGAACCGGTTATTATATTTCTGAAGGTATTGCAGTACCTATTAAATGGAGTAAATCATCACGTAGTGAAAAAACTAAATATACTTTAGAAGATGGTACAGAATTAAAAGTTAATGATGGAAATACATTCATTCAAATTCAACCATCTGGACAAACATTAAGTATTAGTTAGGTGGTGTTATGGATAAAATATTAGGATTCATCGTTAATCATCAATATATTTGGATTATTGCAGTTTGTATATTTGCATTAATGCTAGTAGGTTTTATAGCTGATTTAAAAAGACCTAAAAAATTAAGAAAACATGTTGATGAAGAAGATGAAATGAAAAAGAAAATTTATGAATTAAAAAATAGTCCATTAGCAAACACTAAATTAAATAATAATGATAACAATCCAGGACTTAAAATGTAAGGA